>JBALVT010000050.1:0-22925 GCA_036961345.1 Halioglobus sp. | reverse complement strand
CGGGTGCTCAAGATACCTGTCAACAATACTAATCCCTTTAATATTGTCTGAAGTTCCCTCCACTCCAGGCAGAAGCGAACACATTCCGCGAATAATCAGTTTTATTTCTACGCCGGCAGCGCTGGCTTCATAGAGTTTCATCACCATTTGTTTGTCGACCAGATTGTTACATTTCAGGGTCATGGACGCGGGGTATCCGGCCTGGGCATTCTCAATTTCCTGATCGATAAGCTCAACAATTCCGGAACGGGTTGAATGCGGTGATACCATCAACTGGCGGTATTTGGGTCGTTTGTAATTATATTGCAAGAAATCGAAGACATTATAAATATCCTTACCCACGTTTTGGTCCTGAGTAATAAGGCTGAAATCGGTATACAAACGCGCCGTTTTTTCATTGAAGTTCCCTGTGCCAATGTGGCTGTAATAGCGAACTGTAGATCCTTCTCTGCGCTCTATCAGCATGATCTTGCTGTGAACCTTCAAACCCTCAATTCCAAAAATAACTTTTATGCCGCCATCGGTAAGACGCTGGGCCCAGCCGATGTTAGCCTCTTCATCGAAACGAGCCGCCAATTCGACAACTGCCAAGACACGCTTGCCATTTTGCACAGCGTTTAGTAATGCATCGACTATTCGAGAGTCCTCCGCTACACGGTAAAGACATATTTTTATATCCGTTACATTGGGGTCAAGCGCAGCTGTTTTAAGAAGGTCAGTAACATAGTCAAAAGGGTGATAAGGATAGTAAAGAAAAACGTCCTGGGCCTTGATGCAATCGAAGATACTCTCGCTCCCATCAAGACGAGGTATACGAATCGGAGGCTGCTGTTTGAACTCGAGGTAACGAGGGCCCACATTCGGGAAGGAAATAAAATCCTTGGAGTTGTGATAGCGCCCGCCGGCGATAAGACTGTCGTACTTACCAACATTGAGCCTCGACCGAATATGATCCAACAGGCGCTCAGGCATCGCGCTGTCATACACGAAACGAACCGCATCCGCCTTGCGACGCTGCTTAAGGCTACTGGCCATTTTGTCGATCAAACTTTGGCTAATGCCAGTATCTATTTCCAGCTCAGCATCTCGAGAGAATTTGAAACAATAAGCCTGGGCGGCATCTATCTCGATAACGCCTCTAAACATCTGCGGCAGACAGGCGCGTATTATATTATCCAGCGCCATAAAAACCTTGCCGCCCTTGCCACGTTTGCGGGGAATTTCTACAAATCTATCGAGCCGGTCAGTAGGCACTTCCACTATGGCGTAGTGATAGCCCTCTTGGGAACGAATATCAACGGCCAGGTAAATAGATTCATCTGCGAGAATGGGTATAGGCACTGATTCTAAAAGAAGAATGGGTTCGAGTTCCGGCAACACGGTGCCGGTAAAATACTCCTGTACAAAGGCTGCCTGCCCATCGTCCATTTGCCCTTCGTTGATCATGTAAATACGCCGGGCCTGCAGCCCTTTGATAACCTGATCATAGGTCTTGTCGAACTCCGCTTGCAGCACCACTACCTGGTCCTGAATCGTTTTTAACAAGTCCTTGGATTGTTGCTTGTTCTGGGCCGTGGCAACGGAGATTAATCGGCGTACTTCAGCCACACGCACTCGAAAAAACTCATCGAGGTTGTTGGAAAAAATCCCCAGGTACCGCAAACGCTGAATAATCGGCACCGAATCATCAGCCGCTTCTTGCAATACACGCGCATTAAACGACAGCCAGCTGAGCTCGCGTGGAATAAACAGGTTGTCGTCAAGGTCAGCCAGGCGGGTTTTAATCGGGTTGGGCATATAGCATCCAGAAGCCTTAGAACAAAACGTTAAGCTCGGACATTAACAGCTTATGGGATTTGGGAGTAACCGCAAACTTATTAAAGACAAAAAAAACCCGGCCTATAGCCGGGTAAAGTAGGGATTCGGTGGCTCAGCTCGCGACGAATTCATCGGGGAATGCTTCGCGAACCGCGTCAAAACTGTAGTCTTCCATTCCCAGCTCTTTGAGCACGGGTTTTACATCTTCAACGCCACGGGCGCCTACGCGTTTCGACAGCGCTGGAAAAATGCCGTGTTTGTTAACCAACTGCCAGGTACCCGTAGCCCGAGTTCGCTTCCCCTTGGCAAAACTCAGCGCCTCTTCATAAGCGTAGATTGAGCGCAAAGCGGCCTCTTCAGCGCCGGAGCGGGCCTCATGTTGCTCGGCCCGCAGATCCACGGCTCGCCGGTAGGCCTGTACGGCTAACTCGGGATAACCCCTGGATGTCGCATTTTTCGCGAACACATAACACAGTTCGGGTTTTCTGATTCTCGTTACCAACTCGTGCATGTTGCACTCTCCTATGCTTTGGTTTGTAGGTCCAAGCGATGAGAGAAATAATACGGAAAATGCGCGCTGTTCAACATTGCCCTGTGCGCCAGCAGCATAACCATTGGCGCCAGCGCCGTTAACCAGTGAGCTCCAGTTCTAGAAACCGGTTTAAAATAATAATATATTTCATTGTTTTATAACGAAAAAAAGCCCGTCACTTTTGGGGAAGTGCGGGCCTAAATGGCCATTTGTTTCGGGGCAGAAACGCTGGCCAGGGGACGTATCAGCACGAGTTAGGGAACAACGTGCTTATCAAAAAGTAGCCCGATTTCAGGAAAATGCAAATTTTTTGCCGCAATAAATTAATTTTCTAATTTTAGCGCCAAAACATCCGTTTTCAGGTGCCTTAAAACCGCCTCTGCGGTATTGCCTAACAGACGCGCTCGGACGCCACTGTGCCCAACTGTACCCATCACAACCAGTTGCGCTCTTTGCTTGGCTGCATAGCTGGTAATCACTTTCTCGACCGGACCCCGCTTTATTTTAAAGATGCTTTTGGGAAGATCGTTAGCCGCCGCCAGTTGCTCAAGAGCGAGTGCCATCTCCTCCTTCGCCTCTCTCACATAGGCGATTGGATCAATGAGGTCCAGATCGGCAAGCAAGGTAGGTATTTCAATGGCACAAATAAGCTTCAGTTCGGCGTCCAGTGCATGCGCCAAGATTTTAGCCGTGGCGATTATCTGCTGATTCAACTGCATTTTTTCCTTTACCGAACTGCCAAGATCGATGGCCGCCAGAATAGGCCGTGTACGGTGCCATTTTTTCTCAGCAACAATAAGTACCGGAGCTGCGCACTCCCTTATAAGCTGCCAATCGACTGAGGCAAAACGTATGGCCGCCTTGCGCTGACCCGTTTTTACCACCATTTCCCAACTCTTGGCCCGGTGTTTTAACACCCAGTGATTGATATCTTTTTCCCAGACAACCTTTAAGCTGACCTTCTGTCCGGGCTGGGCAAATTTGTCGATGCGCGCCTGCACAGTCTTTTCCCGGGCTGCCATTAGCTGCATTTTCATGGCTTTTTGCTCGCTGGCTGTGATTTTCAAACGCCCCATAGGGACATGTGTGAACGCAATCA
This sequence comes from Halioglobus sp., assembly GCA_036961345.1. Lineage (GTDB taxonomy): Bacteria > Pseudomonadota > Gammaproteobacteria > Pseudomonadales > Halieaceae > JBALVT01. Next base: position 19,476 of record JBALVT010000050.1, on the reverse strand, counting down.
CTTCCACCGAATGGCCTAGTTTCTGAGCCAACTGCAGGCCTCTGGGTGTGGCTACACAAGTGTCATTGATATCCGCTATCACCAGGATCTTGCCCATATATCTGCTCCTTATTATGCAATGTGGGACAAATTATAGAGGTCTGCGGAGTTTCTGGGCAGTAGGGAAAGGCAATTAGCGGAAAATAAATCGCCCCGGGTGCCCAGATGTCATCATACTTCGACTAATGACACCCTTATGGGCTTCACCCGGGCACTCCCACAACATACCAACGTGCGCCTGAACTTGTTACTTTGCCATCAGTTTGCAAATCGAACAAAACTCTTTCGATGACACCTTCATGGTAGAGGGTTTTGTCTTTGGCGCCAAAACTGGCCAAAAAATGACTGATATCGGTAGTAGTAGCTCCCGGCCGACAACCCACGCGCATCGCCAGGTAAACCGCTGACTTTATCATCCGCATGACTTTATCAGTAAATACAATAAGTGGACTTCCCATGGTACGTGCCTCCTTGAAAGATGGTAACAAGGATACCCGCTTGACCCTCACAACCGGATGGCCAGAAGCGCCAACTCCATGGTTCTTGGCGACACACTTTGAAACACCTGTGACAAACGCGTTATTCCCGGTTGAGTTGCCTATAATCTGCCGGCGAGCTACCTGTCCAGCGTTTGAATGCACGGGAAAATGTGCTTGGCTCGGAAAAGCCCAGCAAGTAAGCCGTTTCAAGGACAGACCGTCCGGGGTGGCTAAGATACCGGCGAGCTAACTGTAGACGTGTGTCGTTTAGTAAATCCATGAAGCTGGTACCCTCCTCCTTGAGCTTACGCTGCAAAGTACGATTACTGACATTCATGGCGTCGGCAATCTGCTGTTGGTTTGGAGGACCATCCGCTAGAATTTGCAGGATTTTGACCACCACCTCCCGGGAGACGCTCGGCGACAGGAGACTATCGAGATAAGCCTGGGTTTGTTCGTCATTAATTTTTGCCAGTGCCGGATTCCCGGTGGCAAGAGGCTCCAATATATCCGATAGCGACCAGGTCATGCGCGACGCCGAACTGGCAAATTGCACCCTGGCACTGAGCATGTACTCCCAGCGTTCGGGTGCTTCTGGCTCCGCTCGTTCGAGCTCGATTCTTACCGGGGCAATAAATTGTCCAAGCGTAAGCTGACACATACGCACCAGCATACCCACCATAAAGTCACCGAGGGCTGGCTCAGTCATCTCGGGCATCGCAGTCTGTCCCAGGTTCAAGTGCACGAAGGGCCCCTCCTCTTCGAGCGTTATATCCGCGTGGGTCGCCATGAAGGTGCAGAAACGAACAGTGCGACGCAGACCATCATAAACGGTATCGCTGGCCAACCAGGCCAGACCCAGACCGTGCAGAACCTGCGGTTGCAATTGTTCTGCCGCCAGCAGGCCAAACGCCTCATCACCGGTTAACTCAACACATTCGTGCATTAACGACTGCATGTTCGACAGCGGAACGCGGCGATCTGGGTTGATAACCGCTGCGGGATCTATGCCCGCGCCCTCTATGACGTCGATGGGCTCGATACCCTGCAGACGCAAGGCCTGAGCAATTGGCAATACAAAGGTCGCCAGTAGTGAGTGTTCTGTCAGGGGTGTATCGCCCATCGAATTATCCTTAATGTGGGTCAGGTGTAAAACCAGTACGCTACCGCAATCGCCGCCAGCATTCCAACAAAGTCGGCAGTCAAGCCACAGGCAAGCGCGTGTCTGGAATGACGTATGCCAACCGAGCCAAAGTAAACCGCCAAAACGTAAAACGTGGTCTCGGTGGAGCCCTGCATCGTTGCCGCCAAGCGTCCCTGAAATGAATCCACACCAAAATTGTTCATGGTATCGATCATCATTGCGCGGGCTCCGGAACCCGACAAGGGTTTCATCAATGCCGTCGGCATTGCATCTACCCAGCGAGCATCCCAGCCCCCGGCGTTGACCAGACCCCTCAGGGCGGCCAGAACAATATCCATAGCACCACTGGCCCGAAATACCCCTATGGCCACCAGCATCGCAAGCAGATAGGGAATGATATTTATGGCTGTCTGAAACCCCTGTTTGGCGCCTTCGATGAATGTGTCATAAACATTAACCGCTCGCCGATGTGCCGTCAGTAAGAACACCATAACCAGAGTGATAATCGACAGGTTACTCACCAGGGAAGACTGCCGCTGTAACTCCGAAGCGCCAAGCGTGGAAAGCCACCCTATCAACGCCAACAGGAAGGCAAAACCACTCAACAGAAACGCCATCACCACGGTATCTCGAAGATTGATATTTTGTACCCAGGCGGTAGCCAACAAACCGGCTAATGTGGAGGCACTGGTGGCTATCAAGATGGGAATAAAGACGGAAGCTGGATCGGTTGCACCCATTTGCGCGCGGTAGAGCAATATCGTCATGGGAAACAAAGTAACGGCCGAGGTATTGAGTACAAGAAACAGAATCTGCGCGTTACTGGCGGTGTCGGGGCTCGGATTAAGCGTTTGCAGTTCCTGCATGGCTTTAATCCCCATTGGCGTGGCGGCATTATCCAGCCCCAGCATATTGGCGGACAGATTCAGCGTCATCGCCGATATAGCAGGATGGCCGTGCGGCACCTCGGGCATTAAACGAGTAAACAACGGCGACAAAAGTCGCGACAGCTTGTTTATCAGCCCGCTGGCCTCCCCAAGTGCTACCACTCCAAGCCACAAAGCCATTAAACCGATCAAACCAATGGAAAGTTCCACCGATAGGCGGGCCATATCAAACAGCGCAGTAACCATTCGCTGAAAAACGTCTGCATCGCCTCCTATCAGCCATTGATACAGCGCGCTCAGGAAGGCGACCAGGAAAAAACCCAGCCAGATACGATGTAACATTAACCGCCCTGCCGGGAAAGAAAATCGATCACATAAGCCGATGTACTGATCGGCTGTTCCATCGGCAGAAGATGACCTCCTGGGCAGGTATGTAATTGTGCATTGGGCTGCAGGCGCCTCCATCGATTCAGAGCTTCTTTGGTAAGCGTATTGGAAGTTTCTCCGCGCAGGCCCAGGGTGGGCATTTTCATACGGGCCAGACGCGGCCAAACCCAGGGTGGTGAGGCATAGACTCCCGCCTCCCAATCTTTGCCAAATGCCAACTCCAGAGTTCCTTCACCCGTGGTACGGGTGCCTGAGCGAATGTAGTCCCAAAGTACTTCATCAGAAATTGCGGCAAACGGTCTCTTGGCACGGTGGAAATCAAATGCTGCCTGATGATTTTCAAATACATCGGGGCGACTCAGTGTTTTTCGAATCATAGGCATAGACCGGAGCTTGGCATCAGAACTTAACCGCATGCGAAAAGCGTGCCTGCCGGGGAGAAAAACCGGATCGATCAATACCAGCCCCTGGAAAAGCCGCGGCGCTTTGGACGCTGCAATCATAGCGATAACTGCGCCCATAGAATGGCCCATCACCCATATAGGCCCATCAAAGCTTGCCTTGATGGTATTGAGCATATCGTCGGCGAAATAATTCCAGTTCAGCCTTCGGCGCGGTAATCTGGCACTCCAGAGGGGCCTGTGTTTATAGGCTGTGACCTCACAATGTTCCAGCAGCGGTTCAATAAACTGACGGTAACTCCCAGGAGGATAACCATTGGCGTGGGCAAAAAGCAGTGGCTTTCCCTGGCCGCCAAAGCTCTCCAATCTCTCTTGCATATAAATTTTTCCCAAACTAGAAAGGTGAGGCAATTATTTGCCAAGCCTTGTAAAACAGCGAATGGTACAAGACCATAGCATAACCCAGCTTGGCTAAACGCCTGTAATGATTTCATGCTCTATACTCTAACTACCGTGCTCAGCACCCCACAGGTTTTGCACAGGGGCGCTATACAAAGGGACTCTATTTGAAGCTTTCCATATTCGGTGAAAAATTTACCCGGTCCTCGGGCATCGTTGAATTAATGGACGATCTCGGCACGGCCCTCAATGAAAATCCGGAAATGATTTTCATGGGCGGCGGTAACCCGGGACGACTCCAGGAAGTCGAGTCTATATTCCAGGCGCGCCTTGAAAAACTTATGAAAGATCCCGCTCAACGCCATAGCCTGTTCGGTATCTATCAGTCTCCCCAGGGAGACCGGGAATTCAGGCAACAGATCGCCGATTTTTTGAAAAAATGTTATGGGTGGAAGCTTTCAGAAAGAAATATTGCGGTTGCGAATGGCAGTCAGTCAGCCTTTTTTGTACTTTACAATATGCTGGCGGGCCAAATGCCAGACGGCAGTCAGCATAGTATTCATCTGCCATTGGCCCCGGAATACCTGGGTTACGCGGACGCGGGCCTCAGCGAAGGTTTTTTTACGGCGACCCGGCCAAATATAGAGCTGCTCGATGATCAGTTGTTCAAATACCATGTTGATTTCAGACATCTAAAACTTGATCAGCACACAGCGGCGCTATGTGTGTCCAGACCGACCAATCCCACGGGCAATGTTTTGACAGATGAGGAAGTTGAACACCTTGATGCGATCGCCAGGCAAAAGGATATTCCACTGATCATCGATGGCGCCTATGGCCTCCCATTCCCGGGCATAATTTTTAATGACGCCCGCCCTCATTGGAACACCAATACCGTGCTGGCTCTGAGCCTCTCGAAACTGGGGCTGCCCGGTGTACGAACGGGAATCGTGGTCGCTCGTGAAGACATTATCGAAGCCTATACGCGGGTGAATACCATCGTCAGCCTGGCATGCGGAAATTTGGGGCCAGCGCTTGCTAAAGAACTATTCAAAACAGGAGAAATACTGTCTCTAACGCGCGACCATGTTACACCATTCTACCGTGAACGATCGCAGCAGACGGTGCGCTGGTTTCGCGACGAGTTCAATGGCCTACCCTACCGCATCCACAGGCCAGAGGGCGCTATCTTCCTATGGCTATGGTTCGATAAGCTACCTATAAGTAGTCAGGCCCTTTATGAAAACCTAAAAAAACGCGGTGTATTAATCGTTCCCGGACATAATTTTTTCATTGGTTTGGATGATAGCTGGGCACATAAACACGAATGTATCCGGGTGTCATATGCTCAGGATGCCCAGACCGTTCAAAGGGGTGTAAAAATCATTGCCGAGGAAGTCCGCAAAGCCTATGCGCTGTAATAGAGAGAACAGCGTGCTGTTTTAGACTACCGGGCCACAAATCCGTATACTTGCGCCACCGCAAAACGCGGTGGCACACCCAACATTTGAGCGCCCTATATTGAACAAGAATATTCATACCGGAATGAGCACAGATTTTTTTGGCAAAACATTGTCAGGCCCCTTTACCATTCCCTCGGGAATCGTTACCACTGCCGTACCTATCATGCAGTATATTATCGATCATATGCCGCAGGTCGGGGTGATAACCACCAAAAGTATCGGACTCGAACCCAGAGCAGGTTATCGCGAGCCAGTGTTAAGCCAGTATGCCCCCGGGTGTTTTGTGAATGCCGTTGGCCTCACGAATCCGGGCGCCCACCAATCCGCAGAAATAATGGCGCAGCTGAACATCCCGCAAGATCGTTTCCTGCTGACCTCCATTTTTGGTGGCAGCGTTGAAGAATTTGTCGAGGTTGCCAAAATTCTCGCACCAGTTTCGGATGGACTTGAACTCAATTTGTCGTGCCCGCACGCCAAGGGCTACGGTATGGCTATGGGGCAAGACCCCGAGATAGTACGTGAGGTCACGGCTGCGGTTAAAGCGGTCGTCGACATTCCCGTGATTCCAAAACTGACGCCGAATACGCCAAATATAAGCGAGATTGCACTCGCTGCAGTCGCTGGCGGCGCCGATGGTTTATGCGCCATCAATACGCTCGGGCCCGGTTATACGTCTGCCCACGGCGCTGCTGTATTGAGCAATGGCTCCGGCGGGCTGTCGGGCAAGGGCGTACTGCCGATTGCGCTGAAATGCGTACGGGAAATCGCCGAGGTAACTGACTGCCCCATTATCGGATGCGGCGGTGTCAGCAGCGCCGACGATGTCCGTGCATTTATGGATGCCGGAGCGAGTATTGTCGGTGTTGGCTCCTCGTTGATTAGCCTGACAACCCAGGAAATCGGCAACTATTTTGAGGCGCTTGCTGCCGATATGGAAGCGACATCCAATCGGGCTGAATCCCATATCCGCTACGATGTCGATATGTCTTTCACCCCGGTTACCCTGGTAGAAAACAAACGCGTTTGTGACGATATTACTATTCTGACTTTTGACCGCAAGCTCAACATTCAGGCCGGAGAATTTATTTTTTTGTGGATTCCTGGACTGGGAGAGAAGCCATTTTCCGCGCTGACGGATGACCCCTTCTCTCTGGTGGTTATCGATCTGGGGATATTTACGCATGCCCTGATGGACCTGCCCACTGGCACCGAAGCCTATGTTCGCGGCCCACACGGTATACCGGTAGCCCCGCCTGAAGATTCCAGGGTAATGGCCGTCGCCGGTGGCACAGGTTTGGCCGCCGTTTATCAGATCGCCCGAGACTTCGGTAACGCAGAGGTATTTGTCGGAGCCCGCACCGGCGAACGGCTCTATTTCCTCGACGAGTGTCGCCAAATTGCCGAGGTACACGTTGCTACAGATGACGGCAGTGAAGGTTACCAGGGCTTTGTCACAGACATGCTGCGTGAGCGACTGCAGGCGATGACGCCCCAGCAGCGACAAAACCTGGTCTTTTACAACTGTGGCCCAGAACCCATGGTACATGCCGCAGTGGCGGTCCAGCGGGAGTTTTGTGATGAGAAACAGATATTCAGCGCCATTGATTACCTCACCAAATGTGGCGTCGGTTTGTGCGGGGCCTGTGCCACACCAGACGGTAAGAGGCTGTGCGTAGACGGGCCCTTTTTATAGTGAGCGATAGTGAAGACTTTGGCCTGTGAATCGCCATAGCCTTTAGCAACCGCCTCACTTACAATGAAAATTGATTCCCCGTTATTGCTTAAGTAAAACACCCTATGAAAAAATGGATTGCCCACTGGTTTCTCCGGCTAAACGGCTGGACTATTGAAGGAGAGCGTCCAGAACATTTGCGCTTTATTTTCATAGCGGCACCGCATACCTCCAATTGGGACTTTCCCTACATGCTGGCCTTTGCCACTGTTTTTGACATCAAGTTCAATTGGCTGGCAAAACACAGCCTGTTCTTCCCCCCGGCAGGCTGGATCCTGAGAGCGCTGGGAGGTATTCCTGTCGTTAGACACACCAACAGCAATGTGGTGGCTGACATGGTCGCGGCCTTTGATTCAAAAACAGAGCTGATACTGGCCATTCCTGCAGAAGGCACGCGCGCAAGAACGGACTACTGGAAATCCGGTTTTTATCATATTGCTGTGGGCGCAAATGTGCCCATTGTGCCTTCCAGACTCGATTACGGTAAAAAACGAGCTGGCTTCGGCCCGGCGCTAATACCCACCGGCAACATCAGCCAGGACATGGACTACTTCCGCGAATTCTATGCATCTGCTAAAGGCAAGTTCCCTGATAAATGCGGGCCTATCCGACTGCGCGAGGAAGATCAGTAATTCGCGCCAGAAGAGAACGCTTATTCTGACAATCTGGGCGGCAATACATGCTTGCCTCGGGTAGCCGACACTGGTTAGAGTGTGAGGTGCAAAAATTGCCCTTCGCGGATCCAAGGAGATAAAGACAAATGGCCGGCAGCTTCATATTCCCCCGAGAACAGGTCGATCAAGACCCCTACGACATCGCGTTGGATGAACTGAGTCCAGCCAACCCGTATTTGTTTAGCAATGATAAACACGGCGCCTGGTTCAAACGCCTGCGCGATGAATCCCCGGTGCACTACTGTGCTGATAGTGATTTTGGGCCCTATTGGTCTATCACACGATATCAGGACATCATGACCGTAGACACCTCACACGACGTCTTCTCCTCAGAGCCCAATATTAATATCAGAGACCCGGCCGAGGACTTTGCTCTGCCCATGTTTATCGCCATGGACAGACCCAAACACGATGAGCAGCGCAAGGTGGTCAATCCCGTGGTAGGCGCCGAGAACTTACGCGATTTCGGAATCATTATCCGCCAGCGCACCATAGAGGTGTTGGATGCTTTACCCACCAATGAGACTTTTAACTGGGTTGAGCGCGTATCAATTGAACTGACCACCCGTATGCTTGCAACCCTGTTCGACTTTCCCTTTGAAGATCGTAGCAAACTCACCCGCTGGTCCGATGTGGCGACCGCCATGCCAGGTTCCGATTTAATCGATTCCGAGGAGCAACGCCGGGCAGAAATGCTCGAATGCCTCGAATATTTCACCGGGTTGTGGAACGAAAGAGTCAATGCCCCGCCTGCCGGTGATTTCATCTCCATGCTCTCGCACGGCGAAGCGACCAAAAATATGACCCCCCATGAGTATCTGGGCAACCTGTTGTTACTCATTGTCGGCGGCAATGACACCACCCGCAATACCATGAGCGGCAGTGTGCTGGCGCTGCACCAAAATCCACTACAATTCGCCAGACTTAAAGAAAACCCCGAACTACTGCCCAACATGATTTCCGAAACCATACGCTGGCAAACACCGCTTGCACATATGAAACGGCGAGCAGTTGTGGACACCGAGCTCGGCGGGAAAACGATAAAAGCCGGCGATAAAGTCGTGATGTGGTATGTGTCAGGTAACCGCGATGAAACCGTGTTTGAGAATCCCGACGAGTACAATATTGAACGGGAAAATGTTCGCAAACATTTGTCATTTGGTTTTGGTATTCACCGCTGCATGGGCAACCGGCTTGCGGAATTACAACTGCAGATTCTGTGGGAAGAACTTTTACAACGCTTTGAGCGTATTGAAGTTGTCGGGCCGGAAGTACGCAATGAATCTGTATTTGTGCGGGGTTATACCGCACTGCCGGTTAAGTTACACCCGCGTAACCCAGCAGCCTGAGCGCCACCGTTATTTCATCAAGTATCTCCGGATCATCGATGGTGGCCGGCATTTTCCAGGGCTCACTGTCGGCAATACTGCGCATGGTTGCCCTGAGTATTTTCCCTGATCGGGTTTTGGGCAACCGCTCTACCACACAGCAATGTTTGAATGCGGCCACCGGGCCCAGCTGATCGCGAACCAGCTGCACGACTTCCTTATTAATTATTTCATAAGCACGATTCACACCGTTATTCAGCACAATCATACCCAGAGGCAACTGACCTTTTAGCTCATCCGCCACGCCGATTACTGCGCACTCAGCTACATCTGTGTGTGCGGCCAGCACTTCCTCCATTGCGCCGGTCGACAGGCGGTGGCCGGCGACATTGATCACATCGTCAGTTCTGGCCATCACAAACACATAGCCATTGTCATCGATATAACCGGCATCACCTGTCTCGTAGTATCCAGAGAAACTGTTGAAATAGGCTTTTTCGTAGCGCTCGGGCGCATTCCACAAGGTGATAAAGGTACCCGGAGGAAGCGGCAATCCTACCACCAGGGCCCCTATCTCACCGGCTGCCACAGGCTCACCACTTTCATTCAGTACCGCTACCTCATATCCGGGAACCGGACGGGTGGGAGATCCCGGCACCACGGGCAAATATTCAATCCCCAGGCAGTTGGAACAAATGGGCCAGCCCGTCTCCGTTTGCCACCAGTGATCAATCACGGGGACCTGTAACTTGTCTTGCGCCCACAATAACGTGTCGGGATCACAGCGCTCACCGGCCAGAAAAAGCGATTGCAGGCTTGAAATATCGTACTTTGATATCAGTGCACCGGTGGGATCTTCCTTTTTAATTGCCCGAAATGCCGTTGGCGCCGTAAACAGAACGTTAACCTGATACTCTTCAATCACTCGCCAAAAGGCGCCGGCATCCGGTGTGCCAACCGGTTTCCCCTCATAAATAACCGTCGTATTGCCACCAAACAGTGGCCCGTAAACAATGTAGGAGTGTCCGACCACCCAACCGACGTCGGAAGCGGCCCAGTAAACATCTCCCGGGCGCACGTTATAAATATTCGACATGCTCCATTTCAAAGCGGCAATACTACCCCCGGTATCGCGAACCACACCCTTGGGCTCACCTGTTGTGCCAGAGGTATACAGAATGTACAGGGGATCGTTGGCATTAACCGGCACACAGTCGGCCGGTACCGCTTGCGCGAGGGCTTGCTGCCAGTCCAGATCACGCCCTGGAAGCATTTCAGCTTGAAGCGTGGAACGCTGCAAAATTACACAGGCCTGAGGTTTATGTTTCGCTAGCTCAATGGCTTGATCCAGTAATGGTTTGTAGGGAACCACTCGAGAGGGTTCCACTCCACAAGAAGCAGCCACAACCACTTTCGGCTCAGCGTCATTCAACCGAACAGCCAGTTCGTGGCTGGCAAAACCACCAAAAACGACTGAGTGAATAGCACCGATCCGCGCGCAGGCCAGCATGGCGATCATCGCCTCGGGCACCATCGGCATATACACAACCACCCGATCGCCCTTGACGACGCCCTGCGCCACCAAAACTCCCGCAAACAATGCTACTTCTGCCAACAGCTCGCTATAGCTATAAGTCTTTTTAACGCCGGTGACGGGACTGTCGTATATCAGCGCTGGCTGGCTGCCGCGACCGTCGGCAACATGCACATCCAGGGCGTTATAGCAGGCATTAACCTCACCGTCTGGGTACCAGCGATAAAACGGGGGGTTGCTGCTATCCAGAATAGTAGACGGCGCGCGGTACCAGGAAACGTCTTCGCTGGCACGCCGCCACAGTTCGATATTATCCATTTGGCTCTCGTCTTCTCAATATGTGCCACGAAAATAGCCGCTTTCGACATTGAGCACAATACGACAAAGGTCCAAAGCAACACGGCCACTGGGGCCGTGGCACAGACTCCCTAGAGCTGTGGCACTGCTGCTAAGTCGATTGGAAGTTCTGTGCGACCAATGCGAGCCGCTCTATCGTGCAACGTAGCCTCGGCACCTTCAATACCAATCATAATGACAAAGCGCTTCTCGACTATACCCTGAAGGCAAAAACGCGCCAATTCATCAAGGTCCTGTACGGGTAATTCCATGCCAGCAGCGGCAGCAGCTTTTTGGAAGTCTTGCACCGTGGGTACCGGGTCATAAGGCTTTTCCCTGGCCAGGCCTTTGGGCCGGTTTCTATCTGTGGTCCAAATACCGGTATCGAGCAGCCCGCCCGAAGGATAGAAGATAGAGGCGCCAAGATTGGTCTGCTCTGTTTGCAGCTGAGCGGCCAGACATTCTGTAATACACGAGACTGCAGCTTTACTGGAGGCATAGACCGACTGGTAAGGCAACGGTGAAACGCCGCCGTCACCTGAAGAGGTATTGATGACGTGGCCTTCACCGCCGGCCTCGATCATACGCGGAACAAATGCCTGAATACCATGGACTACACCCAGTACATTGACCCCGTGCACCCATTTCCAATCATTTTCGGTTGTCTCCCAGACATTTGCCGAAGGCGCTGCTACACCCGCGTTGTTAAACAGGTAATGGCATGTGCCGTGAAGTTCATAAACCTTGTCGGCGAAGGCGTTGACCGAAGCCGGGTCTGAAACATCGGTAACAACGCCTGAAAGTTCTCCTGCGCCTGCAAACTCCGCAATCAACCGATCCAGCGCAGCTTGCTCCACATCACCTACCACCACCTTGGCTCCCGCCGCCAATAATTCCTTAACCAGGGAGCGACCTATACCGCTTGCACCGCCTGTGACAGCTGCAATCTTGTTATCAAAATTTTCCATTACCGAGCAAACCTCTGTGAGTTATCGTTGCAGGTTATCGTTACGTTTAACCGTGTTAGACAATACTACTTGCGGCACATCAATGCTTCACCTGCCGTTCAACAATTCATCCACAGCCGCATTTTCCGCAGCGGCATGATTTTATTTAGTTGGACCCTGGCGTTGATCGCGCCCAAAAAAAAGAAGCTATCCCCAGCTACATTTCATTTTCAATGGGCAAAAGACCGAAAAACCAATCCTCCAGGCGCTGCCAGGTCGAATCACTGGGTTGCTCTTTGTGGGTAATACTATCTCCTACCCAGACAATGCTCCCACCATCGCGCTGCTGAAGGAGCCAGGCATTACTCAGTTGAAAATCGTGCGCTATGAGCTCACGAACTCTGCCATTAAGGGCTGCGCTACGAATCATCAAACCGATCTCTGTGTTCAATTTCAGTGAACGCGCATCAAGATTGGCACTGCCAATAAAACTCACGTCATCATCAATAAGCATAAATTTCGCGTGTAAGCCCAGACTTTTAGATTCTACCGGAGCATCCATATAAAGTGCCCGGCCACTGGCAAATGCCCGCAGCTCGTAGACCTCCACACCAAGTTCCAAAAGCTGCGTAATATGATGTCGGTAGGCGGCATGAGCCGAGGTATGATTATTTGATTGCAGGGAATTGGTCAGAATTTTGATTTTTACACCGCGTGCCAGCGCGCGCTCCACTGCTTGCTGTAACTCCTGGGTAGGTATTAAGTAGGCAGACACCGCGATCAGTTCGTGTTCTGCCTGGTCGATCCAGCGCAACATTTGTGCAGCCAACAAGGTGGCGGATTCCACTGATGGGGTCTCGCCCGCCGGCGCGTCAACCAGTAAGCTGGCTTGGCCGCCAAAACCAGTGGTAGCGGCGCCCCGCCATGCACTGGCTAAACTCTCAGTTGATTCAACCGGCAAAAACTGCCGCAGATAAGGCTGCCCGCCCGGCACATTTCCGGGTTGCTGTGCATCGTTTGCATTCGAGCCCAGCGTCTCTAACGGGAAAGCCCAGCCACTGTTCCAGTAAGCATCAAAACTCTTACTAATTTGTTGTGAGACTTCTCCGTAAGCGAGAACTTCCATATCTCGAAAGTTTGCCTTGGCATGATGACCAAAATACTCATCGGCCTGGTTTCGCCCGCCGATTATGGACGCAATATTGTCAATCACCAGCACCTTGTTGTGCATTCTCCGGTCAATGCGTGAAAACTCCCCCAGGTTGAACATTTCGCGTATCGCGACATTGTCTGGACGATAGTGGAAAGGGTTGTAGATCCGGGTGTCAATATTCGGGTGTCGATTCAGGGTAGCCAAAAATTCAGACTCATTCACGGTGAAGGAATCGTCGAGCAGCAACTTTACCGTGACACCACGATTCGCAGCCGCTATGAGCGCCTGTGAAATTTCGTCACCAACTGCATCATTGCTCCATAAAAATGTCTGCAGATCAATCGATTCCGTGGCGCTGTCAATGGCTCGCAATCGCCATTCCAGTGCCGTCCTACCGATATTGAGTGGAATAAACCAATCATCTGACCGCACGGCGGAGACCTGCTGCCATAGCGCTTCGCCAGATGGGCCCGGCGTTGACTCATGGGGCAGTCGCGCCGGTTCAAGAGAGGCACATCCCCCTAAAACGATGAGCAGCGTTAAGATCAAGCACCTGATGTGGCTACCCGAGCCGCACTTGACCATTACTACACACAATCCCACAGCGACAGGATGTGTCCCAGGTCTGGATCGCTGGCACCTGAGAGGACCTCCTGATAGACACGGGACACATCGTCCGGCCCATACGCCCTGTCAATTCGCAACCAGCTGTCACAAAATTCTCGAAAGCCAACAAAGCTTGCACCCATGCGCATTTCAATCTCACCTGGCCCCCACTGTGCGCTACGTTTTTGTGCCTGGGCCGGTGCAAAAAAGAATTCCGGCGTCGCACCTGGCAGACCTTCAGTAGAGCCCATTTCTTGGTAGTGGGTAGCACCAATCATCGAGGAAAAACGCATATTGTCGCCATAGAGTTTATGCAATTGGCTTATCACTTGCGCGTTCCCGGACATATCAACCAATACAACGGACTGGCCTGGGTCGAGAGCTTCCAGTGATTCATAAGTGACCACCTTTGAATAACAACCCAGGCCCTCACAAAAGGTAGCATTGCCCGCAGACGTTATACCAATAGCCTGCTTTTCTCCGCGTTCCATTACCATGAAAGCCAACGCGATACTGGTTTTGCTCGACGCACTGGTTATAACATAAGCGTCGGCTTCGAAAGTATTATTATCGGTCATGTAGTCTTCACATAACCACGAGGTTAAAAACAGCCCTCTGAGCAAGCTGTCCTGATCTTCTCTGTCAGTCTGGTAAATGGGATTGCCCGATGCACGCTGATACTGTGAGTAAACTGGGGCATATTCCTGCCGATGCTCGGAGACATCTACAAATTGAGCAGCGTTGACTTTCCCCGCGCGAATTTTGAGATGCGTAGACATCGGAAAAAAGCCCCAGACCCTCTCCCCTATCGCTATATCCGGGTGAGCTGATGCCAATACTTCACCATATGCCATGGCCGGTATTCTGCCCCACCCGGATTCAGTGGGAAAAAAGCCCCAGTATCCCAGTAGATCGCCGCTGACGGCATAGGAAATATTATTTGCAGTGAGTGCAAATCGATCCGTTTTTAAAAGCACCTCCGCCTCACCCAAGGCTGAGGAAATTACGTCGGTAATCACGCGGGTAACGCCCCAGTCATCACGTTTTACTTCCATCGTAGTGACCTCGATGGCACCGGTTTCGACTGCTTGACTCATCACTAGTATCCGCTCCAAATAGAGCCTCAGTATAGGCCAGCGAAACACCCGACGCATGGATTTTTTAAGGCAGTGACGAATCTGACGCCCGGGACGCAAAACTTGCGTACAGAACATCAATTGGACCACAATAGCGGCACGGTTCTAGCGCGTTACGATAACGTGGCCGCAACTTCTAAAATAAAAAGAATATTTATGTACAGCAACGCTCCTCCAAAGGCATTGTCCTACCATCGCACACCGATCAGAGTTTTAAATGGTCTGGTTGCAGTACTTAACCGCGCAGGGCTCGCCCAGATAAAGTTGGACGAAAATAGCCTGCTGGCCAGTGCTCGAGAGCAAACCGGCCTCACCGACTTTGGCGACGACCGTTTTTTACAGCCCATGCGCAGGCTGCTGCAGGCACTCGAGCAAGAGGCCGGTCTCAATCCCGTCGGCCGTTTCATGAACAGAGTCTCGATTGTTCGTATTCTAAAAAACCGCTTGTACGTGCAGGATTTACTGCGAAAACATCCGGAAATAATCGAACGGCCCGTTCCAGACCCAGTGGTGATTGTGGGATTGGCGCGCTCCGGAACAACTCGCCTGCATCGTTTGCTGGCCGCCGATGACAGGTTTCTCCACCTCAAAGCCTGGGAATCGGTCAATCCGGTGCCACTACCCCAGAGCTACACCCAACAACCTGACCCACGGATCACGAGCATAGAGCAGGGCCTGAAAGCGGTCCTGTACATGAGTCCGCAAATAGCGTCTGTGCATCCACTGGGTGCCCACGAAGTCGAGGAGGAAGTGGGTCTTATCCAGCACAGTTTCTCCAGTCAGTTGTTTGAAATTCAGGCAAAGATACCCAGTTTCGCCGAGTGGCTGATGACTCATAACCAACACAGTGCCTATGAGTACATGGTGACCTTGTTGAAAGTCATTAGCTGGTACCGAAACGACCCCCTTGATAAACCCTGGATTCTGAAGACACCCCAGCACATGCAAGATCTTGATGCTCTGATGCATGTTTTCCCAAACGCCAAACTAATTTGTTCACACAGAGATCCTATCAAGGCTGTTGGCTCGGCGTGTTCAATGACCTGGAATGCTATTGTACGAGACAGCCATACCGTTACTGCTAATTGGGTGGGCCAGGAGTGGCTGGAAAAAACTGAACGAATGCTAAAGAAAACCGAACGGATACGGCGAGAAATAGTTCCGAAAAATAATCAATACGATGTACTCTATGCGGATATAGGCAACGACTGGCAGCAGTCAGTGTCAGACATTTACCGTTTCCTCGGCATGGAATTTAGCGATCAGGCCATGGCGGGGATGCAACGATGGCGAGCCAGCAATCAACAACATAAACACGGTTTTCATAACTATAAACTCGAGGATTTTGGTCTCGATCGGGATACGGTAGATGAGCGCTTGATGTTCTACCGTCGAGAACATGCCATACCCTATGAAAACGACAACCCACATTGAGCGAAAACAACAAGCCGGGACTAATTATGCCTATTGCCACTGAAAGTCGAACCGCCCTCAAGGAACTGATCAAGTTGCTCACCGAGGTAGATGAACGCTGGTCCAGTGAAGAATGGAACCTGGCATCCACGGAGGATATCGCAGGATCACATCGGGCACTGATGCATATATTGGAAGCCGGGTTGGTGGGAAATTTTGAGCAGGACCCGCGCAAACCGAATTTTCGGCGTATCGTTACGCCAAGCCGAAAGCTGACAGGTGACAACAGCGATGCCATTTATTTCGATGCACCGGTTCACCCCGACTACAGTTACGTAATTCACGGGCAGTTAAACGGTGCGGCATACTTTTCCCTGACCATCGAGGAAGGAGCCGAAAATGGTGGCATCGCAACACGTACAGCAGGTGTTATCAATGACGCAGATATGGATTTTGATGAATCTGGCGGGTTTACCGTGTATCTGGGGGGGACCGCGAAAGAGCGCAACTGGTTGCCAATGAGCCCCGGCGCATCCCGGGTAACAACAAGACACTACTGGGAGCTGCAACATTGCGCCGCAGGAGATCCAACGTTGGAGCCTCGTCTTGTTATCGAATGTCTCAGCGATCCGGCCGTGCCCGCGCCAGCCGTGCCCGCGCCAGCCGATGACACTAGCATTGCCGCCGGTATCCGCAGGGTCAGCAACTTTGTTCGAAGCAGAACCCTTGAAATGCCACCAATGGCCAATAGCGAACCTCCACCCTTCGTAGCACTGACGCCCAACGAGTTTCCGGCGCCTCAATTGCCGGGCGACTATGGTTTGTCAGCTGCCGACGCGCATTATTCAATGGCGCCATTTTTTATCAACGCCGATGAAGCTCTTGTTATCTCAGGTAGGTGGCCCAGCTGTCGGTTTGCCAACGTATGCCTGTGGAATCGTTTTCAACAAACCTACGATTACAGCAATCGCAGATCGTCCCTGAATCGCGCTCAAACCGAGTTGGAAAGTGACGGTAGTTTCAAAATTATTTTGGCAAACAGTGACCCCGGCAAGCCCAATTGGATAGACACCGAAGGAAATCTATTCGGCATGGTATTTTGGCGCTTCTTCCTGGTTGAAGGCGAGGTGGAAACGCCAGTGGCCGAGGTG
This sequence comes from Halioglobus sp., assembly GCA_036961345.1. Lineage (GTDB taxonomy): Bacteria > Pseudomonadota > Gammaproteobacteria > Pseudomonadales > Halieaceae > JBALVT01. The sequence continues at coordinate 2,267 of JBALVT010000050.1, read as the reverse complement.
ATGAAACTCTCAGATTTGCGTGATTAATATATAGTTGCTGAGCGCCGAAGCTTACAAAAATACGACTGTTTTGTTACCGCGTACTATTACACGATCTTCCAGGTGGTAACGCAGCGCTCGCGCCAATACCGCTTTTTCAACATCCCTTCCCAATCGCACCATTTCATCGCGATCACAGCTGTGGTTCACCCGGATCACATCTTGCTCAATGATGGGCCCTTCATCGAGGTCCTGGGTAACGTAGTGACTGGTGGCGCCGATCAATTTCACACCGCGGTCGTAGGCTTTCTGATAGGGGTTGGCGCCGATAAACGACGGCAGAAAACTGTGATGTATATTGATTAGCCTGCCCGCATATATGTCGCATAATTCCGGGGGTATAATCTGCATATATCTGGCCAGAACGACACAATCTGCATTGTGCCTGGCCACAATCTCGTTGACCTGGGCAAAAGCTGCATCCTTATTTTCTTTGGGCACCGGTACATAGTGAAACGGAATCCCGTGCCATTCGACCATGCCTCGGAGATTTTCGTGATTCGAGATCACACAGGGTATATCAAAAGCCATCTCCCCGGCCTTCCAGCGGTACAGTAAATCTGCAACACAGTGAGAAGCATGACTCGCCAATAAAACAACTTTTTGTAGTTTGGTGTTATCCCGCAAACTCCATTGCATGCCAAACTGTTCAGCGAGGGGTTCAAACTGCGCCCGGAATTCCTCCAGACTGATCGCCAGCGATTCACTGGTGATCACATTGCGCATGAAAAACCAACCCTGCTCAATATCGGTGTGGTGATTGGACTCAAGCAGAGAGCCAGTGCGCTCGGCTACAAAATTGGCTACCGCCGCAACAATCCCCACTGAGTCCGGGCAGGAAACTATCAGAGTACAGGTCGGATTATGGTCTGTTTGTGTCATATTCTGGTTCTACTCATAAGTGTTCATTATTGTGACTGTTTTTATAAAATGCCTTGGGGACGAAAATATAACATATCAGCAGCAAACACACAGCGCTGGAGATTGAGCACTTTCCCACATAGAATTGGGCTTTCATTCGCTTGGGGATACCAAAGGAAATGTGTGAGCTTTATGCCACAACACAGCCAGCCAAAGATCTCCTGTCCCTACTGAGCTTTAGAGATATTACGCAGGCATTGCAGCCCAAAACACAGCTCACGGAAAACGAATTACAGGCCAAATCTCTTTGTCTTGATCTGCTCAAGAAGGACGATTCCTGTATTGACGCACTGTATCTACTGAGTTTACTCGCGGCAGCGCAAAGGAAACTGGAGAGGTGTCGGGAGCTGCTGCAAAAAATACTTAGCCTCGAGCCAGAGAACCCTCTTGCGCTTTACGCACTGGGCCGGGTATTCAAAGAGTTGGATCAGGACCTGGAAGCCCTGGCTGTATTGAGGCGGTTGACCCGCTTTCATTCTGACAATGCCGAAGCCTATTTTCTTATGGCAACTGTGCTTGCGCCTACCAGTTCTACCGCCGACTGTATTGCGGCCTATGAACGATCGTTGACTATTAACCCAGACCACCCGGGTGCGCTTCTTGGCATTGGGCACGCTCTTAAAGCGGTGGGCAGACGTGAAGAAGCAATTATCGCGTACCAGCGTTGCATCACCCTTCGGCCAGATTCGGGAGAGCCCTATCAAAGCCTTGCCAACCTGAAAAACTATCGTTTTTCAGCGTCCATGATGGAGAAAATGCAAGAAAAAGTAGATTCGGGAAAACTTTCAATTTCCAGTGAAATCAATTTTCTTTTTGCTTTGGCCAAAGCCCACGAAGACAGGCAAGATTTTGTCAGCGCTTGGCAGCTCTACACAGCTGGCAACTCAAAGAAGAGGTCATTGGTAGGATACGATAGCTCACGGAGGCAAGAGACGCTCGGTAGAATAAGAACGGCCTACAACAAGGAATTTTTCACCCTGAACAAAAATTGTGGGGTCCATAGCAGCAGCCCGATTTTTATCTTGGGCATGCCCCGCTCGGGTTCAACACTCATCGAACAAATACTCGCCAGCCATTCCAAAATTGAGGCGACCGGTGAACTACCCCATCTTCGAAAAATGGTAAACGGCCTGAACGAGAATGCCTCTGATAAGTACTATCCCGAAAATGTTAAATATCTAAAACCGGGAGACTTCGCCGCACTGGGAAAACGATACCTGGAATTGACGACGCCGGACAGGCAGCAAGACCGCCCTCACTTCATTGACAAAATGCCTGCTAATTTTTGGCACGTGGGACTAATACAG
>JBALVT010000004.1:0-59921 GCA_036961345.1 Halioglobus sp. | reverse complement strand
GATCAGGTTGATGCCTACCCCGTCATCGACCAGGTTAGCTACTACCAGAAGGTCCGTGGCGAACTGAGTGATTTCACAATCAACAGTGGTTTTTCCGCCCTGGCACACGCCGTCAAACGATTCTCCGGAGCGCAAGCCACCTGTATCGTACATCAGCCCTACGGACTGAGCATATTTCAATTCGATGCTGAGCCGGGAAATACTTTCTTGCTGTGCTGGTGTCGCGATCGCATGAGCGTACCCATAAGAGACATATTCAAAAACGAAGATCTTAACAGCGCTGAATTTTTTAATGCCTGCGGTGACGCGATCACAGGGCCCGTTATTATCGACGAACAACCGCTTTTTATTGCATTTGACCATCATAACCGCGCCCCAAACCTGACGACCCTTGATGCAGAAGCGGCCCGGGGTCTTATTCATCTAAGTTCACCCCACCACCGATCGATCAGCGATACCGAGGGGAACTGGTTGGGCGCGGGCATGTTGCGGGCCGACCATCAGCAACAGGATCTAGAGGGCATTCGCTCGCTGCGACCCAGCATACTGCCCACTCTTGAGGAAACCGGGGTGTTGAGAGACGCTCGCAATCGAATCTGGAATGTGCGGGACCCGCGCGATATTTGCGAACACGTTTCAGTGAAGCTCAACCGCGTAGTGGGTATCAAGAGACTCACCTACCGATTTCGACCTAGCAAAGGGCGCCGGCACTGGAACAATGCCTGTGAAATGATTCGCCGGGGTATCAAAACCCCTCTACCCGTAGCGTTTTACGAACAACGTAACAATGCCGGCATCAGCGATTCATGGTACCTGTGCGAATTTGTACCCGGCGCCTTTTCGGCCCGCGATGTGTATGGGGCAATTCGCGACGGTGCCAGCGAATACCGCGGAGTAGACAAATACTCATGGTTCAAATGCCTGGCGGAATTTACCTGCGACATGCATAACAAACAAATCGTGCACAGGGATCTGTCGGCGGGAAATATATTGTTGACCCAGAGCGAAAACGGCAGCATAGAGCCCTACCTAATCGACATTGGCAGAGCCTGGTTAGGCAAAGGTTCGGGCTTGAAGCCGAGACACCGCCTTCAAGACCTCATGCGCATCTGTTACAAACTAAACTGGACGGACAGACAGGCATTTGTCGGCTACTACGAAGCGTACCTGGGCAAACCATTCCCTTCAATGTGGCGTCTCCCCTTCCACTATTACGATAACAAGCAAAAATACAAAAAAATGCTCAAGGGGAATCGTAAAAAATGAGTAATTACCGCAAAATGTCCAGCCCGAGCACGCCTTACAAGTCTTGTGGCGGCGACACTGACCGTTATACTATGCTCCAAATGGTTCTATACTCACCAAAGGACACTACCCTATACGGAATGCAAAGCTGATTATAGCTCCCAAATACGCATGATGCCTGAAGCTCAAACACTTGTCTCCTCGCTGCCCGCAACGCTAGAGCTGGAAGAGTCTGTGCGCATTAAGGGCGACCTGTCCCTGTCAGGTGAAGGAACGCTGAAACTATCAGCGATTAAAATCATCGACCCACAGGGGAGTAAGTCAAAACTCAGCCAACTAGTTTTTTTGGGCAAAGCAGCCATACTTAATCTGGGAGCCCTGAGAGATAAGCTCGGTTTCATCGATAATCTGGATATTATCGTTACCGAGATATTGGGCACGGAAGTTCTACTCCACTTTGCACAGCCAGCGGGCTCGCTGGAGCGGCGCTGCCTCGCCTTGCTACCTGATCATCGCAAGGACAGCGACATGACGACTGGAAATATTGACCAGGACACTGACCGGGGCAAAATGCCCCTGCAGCTGTTCCAGGAACAAAGCATTACACAGATGGAAACTTTGCTGAAAAGATTTCTTGTCGATCTTTGCAATCACCTTCTTGACCTGTCGGGTAGATCCAAACAAATAACCTCCGGTGAAAACATCCACTACGAGGCGATGAATGCGATTAAAAAAAATGGCATGGCTATACTCAACGCCATCACTCAAACGCTAAATACCTATTACCAAACCCTGGATTCAAACGCAGGTGCAGACTCTCCTGCCCTGACGCCTGAGCCAGGCGGTCAAAAATTGGACCTTGTTGACCTCAAAGAATTTGAGGAAGATCTGGTCATTAGCAAGATAATAAAAACCGGCGAAGATTTGTACGGCGTACCCTTGGAGTGCCTGACGCTTCGCCTGGCTGACCTTATCGACGCCGACCCACACCTTCTGCGTGTTCCCGTTGGCATAACGCAACTGTGTAACGCTTTCCACCAGGGTGTCGTCGGCCGGGGCATCCCAGAGCCCGCCATGGGAGATATTGTCGACTATTTTGACCGGCACCTGATTCGTGAGCTGCAGGACTATTACGAGGACCTCAATGCGCTGCTGCGCGAAAGAGGCATCCGGCCGGAGCTCGAAGAAGAAATACTGAGCAATGGCTCACTGCTGAACCGACCTTCACCCATCAAGAAGTCGGTTGAAAAGAAGCCAACAGCGAAAGAAAAGACAAAAGAAAAACCTCCCAGTAGCACAGCGGAAAACGGTCCGAATCTAGATCAAATAGCGACGCAAAAAGCCACCGAATTCGCAGATAGCCTGATTGAAAAACTGAATGATCGCTTCAGCCCGGACAATTTGTATCAGTCTGTCATCGATGCGCTGAACTTTAAACGCGAGGCCGACAATGTACTCGTTAGCGATTCCCATGGAATAGCTCCAGGCCAGCCCGGCGCGCAGGTCCATCAGGATAAGGGAATCACTGGCGGAGCATCAAACAAACCCCTCAAACTCACTGAGCCTGGTTCGATCGCCAACATTCTTGGCCAGATGCAGCAAGATTCGGCATTTAGAAACGCCGTACAGGAGAGCCCCTCCCTAAGAGAATATCTGGCCAACAATCAGGGACAGATCAATGGCTTGGAGGACTCGCAGGGCCTGTCTCCCCAAAGCCTGAATCAGCTGGACCTGATCGACAATATGTTCGGCAGCATCAAGTCGCAGATGGATGTCACCGCCGGCATGAAACCGGTACTGGGCGACTTGCAAATACCGATGGCGCGTTTGGCACTGCTCGAACCTCAATTCTTTGTCGATAAAAGCCACGCTGCACGCGGCGTCATGGACAAACTGGCACAGCTTGCCGCATCGGCCAATTTTCCCAACAAGGTACTTGAAGGACGCATTGCGCACATCATCGATAACATTGTCACCAATTACGACAATGACAGCGCTATTTTTGAGTCTGCACTGTCCGAGGTAGAAATCCTGGTCGACAAACAGGAACGGGCAATCACGCGCAATGTCGATCGTGTAGTACGAACCCAGGAGGGCAATGAGAAACTCAAACAGGCGCAATTAGCGGTTAAAAAAGAGCTATCCACACGCGTTGTGCCGCCCACCGCCCCTGCTGTCCTCATGGATCTAATTGATAGCGGCTGGCGAGATTTGCTCATTCTCACCCATATTAAAGAGGGGCCCGATAGCGCGGCCTGGAAGGAGCAGATCAAAACGCTGGATATTCTCAGTCAATGGCTGGACGAACAGTGTGAAGGCGGCCTGGATGAAGATTTGCTCATGCAACGCAGCACTGAGGCCGAGCCCTTAATCGACCTTATCGACCAACAAATTTCCACCGCCCTACCGACCAGCGTGGTCCATGAGAGTGTTCTTGAAAACCTGAGAGATATATTTTCAGGCCGCAGATCTGTGCTAATCCGCGAGGTAACGGAAGCAGATGAGGATATCCCGGCTGCAGCGCTTGCAACGCGGGCAAAAATTGAAAACCTGCCGCGACTCAGACGCTGGATTCGGCGCGTCGAAGAACTCAAAAAGGGCACCTGGCTGACCTATAAGGACAAATCAGGGCAAAAGCGCCGCATGCAGTTGGCCTGGGTATCTGATGACAAAAATCGCTATATTTTCGTCAACGAGCGCGGGCAGAAAAACGCAGACTTGAGCTCGGTACAGCTTGCCCGCCACCTGGGGCGCGGCGTACAGCCACCGCCACCTTCGGAGAAGCTGTCACTGGTCGACAGAAGCATGTTCGACACTCTTGAACACGTGCAGAAATCACTCAGCTTTGACAAAAATCACGATTCTCTAACCAAGTTAATCAACAAACGTACCTTTGTTGATCAGCTGGAGCGCGCACTTAAACACGCCCAGCGCAAAAGCTCCCAGCATGCAGTACTGAATCTGAATATTGACCAGTTTTCACTGGTAAATGAAGTGTATGACCGGGTTAGCGGAGATCAGGTGCTGACCGAGTTTGCACGCCTGCTAGCCCAGCTTCACGGCCGGAAATCTTCCTCGGCCCGCCTGCAGAATGACGAATTCGCTGTGCTTTTACTCGACAGGGATATTGATCAGGCCCAGCGTTATGCCGAAAAAATCCGCAGCGACATAGAAGCCAGCAGTGTTGAAATTGAAGGCGAAAAAGTCACTTTTACGGTCTCAATCGGAATCGCGCCCGTACGCGTTTACAGCCCGTCGGTGGAGAGTATTCTGGAGTGTGCCCACGTCGCCATGCGCAAGGCCAAAACGCTTGGCAGAAATCGCGTCGTCGTTTTTGAGGAAGACAAAAAGCAAAGTGATGACTATCAAGCACAACAGGCACTGATCGAAGCCGATATAAAACATACCATCGAAACAGATCTTTTTGTTTTGCGGGGCCAACCCATTGTTCAAACCCAGCTTGGTTCCGACAGCACCACGTCGCAGCACTACGAAATACTGCTGACCATCACCGAACCCGACGGCTCACTGAAATCCCCCACTGAGTTCATTGAAAACGCTGAACGTTTTGGTTATATGACCCTGGTCGATCGCTGGGTGGTTAAGGAAGCATTCGAGTGGATCAGCCGCCTCATCGACGATCAAAAAGTCGTCCCGAGTATATCGATCAACCTGTCCGGTAACAGTGTGACCGACGATGCCTTCATGGAATATCTGCTGGAACAAATTTCGGAGTATGGCGTAGGCACCAATCGTCTGTGTTTTGAAATAACTGAAACCGGCACAATTTCTAACCTGGTAAAAGCCGCTGATTTTGTGAGAACGTTTAGAAACATTGGCTGTAAATTTTCGATTGATGATTTCGGCACAGGGCTGGCAAGTCATAACTATCTGCGCGAACTTCCGGTAGATTTTGTGAAAATCGATGGTACGTTTATTACCGGTATCCACGAAAACCGCACAGACTACGCCATGGCCCGCTCCATAAACGACCTGGCACACTTCCTCGGCCAGGAAACTATCGCCGAATCGGTAGAAAATGACGCTATTATTGACTGCCTGCAGGAAATTGGCGTTGATTACCTGCAAGGCTGGGGTGTGGGCAAACCCAAACTCCTCACTCAAATAACCGACGAACTTAGCAGCATAGAGAAGTAGCTATCTTAGAGCACAAGCACTACGACCATCTGGTGGGATTAATTTACCAGGGTGCGCTTGAGCCACAGCCCTGGGAAAGCGCTCTGCCTGCCCTTCGCGAGGCTTTTGACGTTCAGGTGGCCTCTTTAGTGTTACGGCCCCCCGCCGAGGGCGATAGCGGCGTTATACTCAATAGCCTACGTCCCGACCCCGCCAGTAATGAGGCAACGCCTGAGTTGGCGGATCCTGGAGACTGGGAATTGGCAGCTTATCGGGAACAGTATTTCTCTCTGGACCCCTTTGTCAACTTGCCACCCGGAAAGGTCATCGCTCTCGACGATGTATTGTCGGAGGAGGCGCTGGAAGCATCTGACTACTACAAATATTACCTGCAACCCATCGACCTGTTCCGAATTCTTGGCGTCGATACGATTGAACCCGGGGGCATGTTGGCCCGCCTGCGCTTTTCTCGTCGTCGTAGCGAAGCGCCATTCAGTGAGCAAGATCGGCTATTGTTAACACGCATCACCCCACACCTGCAGCGCGCAACCCAGTTTTATGCGAAATTGAGCAGGACCACTTCCGAACGCGATATCTATGCAGGCGCCGTCGACCAGCTATCGCTGGCGACAATCATTCTCGATGAACGCGGCCGCTTATTAAATACCAACAGCGTCGCTCAAAGCCTGCTCCAGGAAGAAGACGGGCTGTCTTTGCGAAACCTGCACCTGCATATTCAAAATCGGGAGCTCAATAAAACCTTACAAGAGGCCGTGACTACAATTATTGAAGCCCAACAGCGCGGAGAAACCTCCCTGGTTCGCGCGCTGCGCATTCCCCGCAGCGCTGGCCGGTCAGATCTGGGCATGGTCATCCGCCCGGTCCCTCTTTCTGAATGGGGCGAAGGTCAATCCAGTCCCTGCGCAACATTGTTTATCAGCGATCCCGACCGCAGGGAATCTGCGTCCCAGCAAATTCTCGGCGACCTTTTCAACCTGACGCCGGCTGAAGCCAATCTCGCGATTTTACTGTCACGAGGTCAAAGTCTTGCCGAAGTTTCGCAGACCCAGAATATATCCCAGCATACAGCCAGGGCACAACTGAAGTCGATATTCGCAAAGACCAATGTTTCGAGGCAGGCAGAACTGGTTCGACTAATCCTCAAAAGCGTGGCTTCGATGGGATAATAGGCCTTGTAGAACTTCGTCTGACTGTCGACATTGACCTACATCAAGGCGACGAAAGATGCCCGTGGTATTGTTCTACCCTATCCCGTTTTAAACAAAAAAAGAGATTATGGCCTCCACTTCATTCGATTCGAGCCCTGTGACTGGAATTCCTTTCGGGGATGCACGCATTGCACTGGCCGCCAAATACGCTTGCAAGGGTCCACGCTATACTTCGTACCCAACTGCGCCGCAATTTCAAGCTGATTTCCCATTTTATAAATTCCAGAACTGGTTGGAGACTAACACCGATAAACAGCGAGACCCGCTGTCACTGTATGTTCATCTGCCGTTCTGCAATGACATATGTTATTACTGCGCCTGTAACAAAATCGTAACGCGCGAAAAGGGAGTAGCAAGACAATACCTGGACCGCTTGGGGCTGGAAATTGCGCAGCAGGCCCGGAAGTTGGGCGATAAACGACCTGTTACCCAGATGCATTGGGGCGGCGGCACTCCAACGTATCTGGACAACGCCGAGATCACTGAACTGATGCATATGCTCGCCAGCCATTTCAAACTGCTGGACAATGGTTACAGAGAATATTCGATAGAAATCGACCCTCGCACTGTTGATCTTTCGACAATCGCTTTGCTAAAAGGCGTTGGATTCAATCGCATAAGCCTGGGAATACAGGATTTTGACCCATTGGTTCAGCAGGCAACAAACCGTATTCAACCCTATCGAGCGGTGGCCCCGCTGGTGGAGAGCATACGAGCACACGGTTTTCGCTCCCTGAGCTTTGACCTGATTTATGGTCTGCCGCATCAGGACATGCACACCATGACGGAAACGCTCAGGAAAGTCATCGCCCTGCGGCCTGACCGGATAGCATGTTACAACTACGCGCATTTGCCCGAACGATTCAGCTCACAGCGCGCAATTGAACGCCTCACTCTCCCCAGTGCCTCCGAAAAACTGATATTGGCACAACATATTGCCGAATCCTTGCTAGATGCAGGCTATCAACATATCGGTATGGACCACTACGTACTACCGCATGACGAGCTGGCTGTGGCACAAAACGAAGGTCGTCTGCAACGCAACTTCCAGGGCTATTCCCTGCACATGGCCGATGATCTGCTGGGACTGGGTGTGTCGGCCATCAGTCAAATTGGGGACTACTACCTACAAAATGAAACTGATCTGGGCAAATATTACCAACGTATCGACAAGGGCGAACAACCCCTGGCCCGGGGCTTCGAAATGAGCCAGAGCGACAAGTTACGGCGCCACATTATAATGAATCTCATTTCCGGATTACGTCTCGACATCGCCGAATGCAACGATCAGTTCGGAATTGATTTCAGCGGGAAGTTCGCTCGGGAGATTCAGTCGCTGCGACCAATGGAAAACGACGGTCTGGTGGAAATAGACGCACGCCAGATTCAGATAACGCCAACGGGACGGCAATTTCTCCGCAATATATGCATGCCCTTTGACGCCTACCTCGCCAAACAGAGCGGCGAACAGCCTCCCCCGCGCTATTCGGCCACCGTGTAAACACCGCGAAAATAAATTAACCTTCTCTTGTATTTCGATTACAATTATAGGCATAGATCACAATGGATGTTGATATGACAATTCATCGAGCGCGGGCGGAATCGCCAGTAAATGTGAAACCGTGTACTCACGATTACCAGGTGAACTGCGGCAACTGCAGACTGAGTTCTATCTGTTTGCCACTCGCCCTGGAACGTGAAGATATCGAACAACTCGACGATATTATTCAGCGCAGTAGACCGATGCAAAAAAACCAGCATCTATACCGGGAAGGAGACCACTTCCAATCCGTTTTCGCAGTTCGTTCCGGAGCAATGAAAGCCTACAAAACCACCGACGATGGCCGCGAACAGGTGACAGGATTCTATTTCCCGGGTGAAATTCTCGGCATGGACGGCATCAGTAAAAATACCCACGCGTCCTCGGCTAAAACTCTCGAAACCGCCGCAGTCTGTGAAATCCCCTTCTCATCTTTGGAAAAACTCAGCACTCTCATGCCTAGTTTGCAAAGACACTTCTTTCAGCTAATGAGCCGCGAGATAACCGAAGACCAGCAACTCATTACCCTGCTAAGCAAAAATTCAGCCGATGAAAGGGTCGCCTCACTAATGCTCAGCATTTCGGCTCGCAACGCCCGCCGAAAACTCAGCGCCACGCACTTTCGGCTACCTATGTCGCGTGTTGACATAGGTAACTACCTCGGCCTGACAGTAGAAACGGTGAGCCGCGTATTTAGCCGGATGCAGAAATTAAGCTTGCTGCGCGTTGACAATAAAGAAATTGAAATTCTGGACCCAACAGCTTTACAGGACATGGCCAATCTGGGTAGCTGAATCTTCCCACTGCAGCAACTCGATTCCGATCAGGTTTTTTAAATACCAATCAAATAAAATGCTGGCGCGAAAAATGTGACAGCTCCGGGGAGCGAAAAAAGAGAATGATTCAACACACTTTTGGTCTATTGGTTAAACCCAGCGCGCAATGGCGAACCATCGCCGACCTACCCGAAAAATCACTCAATATGCTCATTTTATATCCCTGCATATTCGCAATCCTGCCTGCGGTAGCGTGGTACTACGGTACCAGTGTGGTGGGCTGGACTGTTGGTGAACATGGCGATCCGATTAAACTCACTGTGGAGAGCGCGCGCACCATTAGTATCCTCTTTTATCTGGGCATGATTGGCTGCGTGGCTGCCATCGGTTATTTTGTTCACTGGATGGCCGATACCTACGGTGCAAATTCATCCTTAGCCAAAGGAATCGTCATTGCTGGACTAACCGCCACACCTCTTTTTATCTTCGGCCTGGTAGGGTTTCATCCTGTTTTATGGGTTGATTTACTCATTGGCGTGGTTGCCGTGAGCTGGTCGGTCTATCTCCTCTACCTGGGAATACCTATCGTGATGGGCATCCCCGAGGAGCGGGGCTTTCTATTTTCCAGCGCTGTATTGGCCATCGCAATGGTGATGCTTATCTGCCTGATGGTGGGCTCAGTCATCCTCTGGGATTTGGGCGCGGCGCCAGCATTTACCGATTAAATTGGCCTTGCCAATAATCGCCTGTCCATCAAGCAGGCCAGCAGATGCTGAGCTACAGGCATCGTCTATTTTTGTATTTAGTGAGCAACACTGCTTACCGATGTGAGTAGCAAGCGATTTTATGAACTACTGGATTCTCGAACTGGATTAAAACGATGAACGAGCTCAATTCTTCACTGGAACATCCCACCTATAATTATAAGGTCGTTAGGCAATTTGCCATAATGACCGTTGTGTGGGGCATTGTTGGTATGTTGGTAGGCGTAATTATTGCGGCGCAACTCGTTTGGCCGTGGCTGAGTTTCGATCAGCCATGGTTCAGTTTTGGGCGCCTGCGACCACTGCATACCAATGCGGTGATATTCGCGTTTGGCGGATGCGCCCTTTTTGCCAGCTCATATTACATCGTACAACGCACTACCCAGGCCAGACTTTTGTCGGACAAACTTGCCGCATTCACGTTCTGGGGCTGGCAACTGGTTATTGTCGCCGCCGCCATTACACTTCCCCTGGGAATGACCAGTTCCAAGGAGTACGCCGAACTGGAATGGCCCATCGATATATTGATCGCTGTCGTCTGGATTATGTATGCCGTTGTCTTTTTTGGCACAATCATGAAACGAAAAACCCCCCATATCTATGTCGCCAATTGGTTTTTCGGTTCGTTTATTCTGGCGGTTGCTGTACTGCATATTATTAATAGCCTGGCCGTACCGGTCTCCATGACTAAATCCTATTCAATCTATGCAGGCACAGTCGACGCCATGGTTCAGTGGTGGTATGGGCACAATGCTGTAGGCTTTTTCCTCACGGCAGGTTTTCTGGGCATGATGTACTACTTCGTACCTAAACAAGCCGGGCGTCCCGTCTACTCCTATCGCTTAAGTATCGTCCACTTCTGGGCACTCGTTGCGGTCTACATCTGGGCCGGGCCTCACCATTTACATTATACGGCCCTGCCGGACTGGGCCCAGAGTCTGGGTATGGTAATGTCTCTTATCCTGTTAGCCCCTTCCTGGGGAGGCATGATCAACGGCATGATGACACTGTCTGGTGCCTGGGACAAACTCCGTACCGACCCCATCCTGAGATTCCTGGTTGTCAGCCTGTCCTTTTATGGTATGTCTACCTTTGAAGGTCCTATGATGGCAATCAAGACAGTGAACGCATTGTCGCACTACACCGACTGGACGATCGGCCACGTACATTCCGGGGCTTTGGGCTGGGTCGCTATGATATCAATTGGCGCCATGTATCACCTGATACCCATACTGTTTGGCAAAACAGAAATGTACAGTATAAAACTGATTAATACCCACTTCTGGATGTCGACAATCGGCACCGTACTCTACATCGCCTCCATGTGGGTAAACGGAATCCTTCAGGGTCTAATGTGGCGTGCCTACAATCAGGACGGGACATTAACCTACACATTTGTGGAATCCGTTTCTGCCAGCTACCCAGGCTACCTGGTGCGCGTAATTGGCGGCGCTATCTTCCTCGGGGGTATGTTCCTGATGGCGTACAACGTGTATATGACCACTAGAAAAGACTTTGCACCAGAGGCGGCCAAGGCCGCTGCAAGCGCGGCTTAGGAGTAGATCATGAAGCATGATGTTATTGAAAAAAATGTTGGGCTGATGATTATCCTGATCATTGTTGCGATTAGTTTTGGCACATTGGTAGAACTGGTTCCACTGTTCTTTATCAAACAAACGAATGAACCCATCGCCGGATTAATGCCCCTTAAAGCACTGGAGTTGGAAGGGCGTGATATCTATATCCGCGAAGGCTGCAACACCTGTCATTCACAAATGATTCGCCCGCTACGAGCGGAAACAGAGCGCTATGGACATTATTCAGTGGCCGGTGAATTTGTTTATAACCACCCCCACTTGTGGGGGTCAAAACGCACTGGACCCGACCTTGCCCGTGTTGGCAAACGTTACAGTGACGATTGGCACAGGGCCCACCTGTACAACCCGCGCGATGTGGTACCGGAATCGAACATGCCCTCATTCCCCTGGTTGTTTGATGCCCATATCGATGACCAGACAACGGGTAAAAAGATGGCTGCTCTGCGCGCGGTCGGGGTGCCCTATACGGATGATGACATCGCCGGCGCCAGTGCGGCCGTACAGGACAAAAAAGAAATCGATGCGGTTGTCGCTTACCTGCAACAACTTGGCACACTACTGCAGTCGAGGCGCTAGAGTATGGACATTAATGATTTGAGAGGTTTAAGTACGCTATTTCTGATGATTTCCTTTATTGGTTTGTGTTTTTGGGCCTACAGCAGTAAACGCAAACCCACTTTTGATGAGGCTGCAAACCTGCCGTTCGCAGACGAGGAAATGAATCAACGCAGCATTCGGGAGGAAAACGAGAATGACTAGTTTCTGGAGCTACTGGATAATCATCCTCACCACAATAACGATTGTCGGTATTACCTGGATTTTATTGGCGAACAGGAAAACGACAGCTCAAAACCCGGATAACACCACGGGGCATGAGTACGATGGCATACGGGAATTGGACAACCCCCTTCCTGCCTGGTGGTTCTACATGTTTCTTATTACGATTATTTGGTCGGTCGGTTATCTTGTGGTGTACCCCGGAATGGGTAATTATCCCGGCCTAATCGGCTGGACCCAGGTAGGGCAGCACACAGCCGAGGTCGAAAAAGCGGATGCGAAGTTCCGTGAAATGCGCGACAAGTATCTGGCCCTGCCGATAGCGGAAATTGCCCAGGATCCGGTGGTTCGAAAGATGGGACAACGCATGTTCGGCAACAATTGCGCACAATGTCACGGTGCTGATGCGAAGGGACGATATGGGTTCCCGAATCTTACCGATGGTGACTGGATATTTGGCGGCACCCCGGAACTCATAAAAGCGAGCATTGCCCAAGGTCGTCAGGCGGCTATGCCGGCATGGGGATCAATTATTGGCGATGCCGGTGTCGTTGACGTCACCGCCTATGTATTTTCACTGAACGGTCGCGGGGCGAAACCGGAAAGTGTTAGCGCTGGTGAAAAAGTTTTCCAGACCTACTGTGTGGCTTGCCACGGCGCCGATGGCAAAGGCAACCCAGCGCTGGGCGCGCCCAACCTCACCAACGGCATATGGCTCTATGGTGGTTCCGAGTCACAAATTGCGCACTCTATACGCGCGGGTCGCAACGGCATGATGCCGGCACACAAAGACTCCTTAAGCGAGGACAAAATTCATATCATTACCGCTTATGTCTATGGTCTTGCCGAATAAGCGGTTGCCACCAGAAATTTTCTAGTAAGCAGTAGCGTGGGCGTTTATGTGGTGCACGCTATTGTAATCCCGAATCAAGCAGTAATGTTCACGGGCCCATGTTATGTCTGATAAAGACCTGATCGACGTCCAGGAAGTCGCACCCGCTGAGGTCGCGGAAATTGACCTGTATGAACATCGAGAAAAAATATTTACGCGAAAAATAGAAGGTTTCTATCAGCGTCTGCGCTTGTTCACCGGTTGGCCGCTGCTACTTGGATATCTGCTTTTGCCCTGGTTTAATTGGGATGGACGCCAGGCGGTACTTTTTGACCTACCGGCGCGAAAGTTTCACATTCTGGGCTTGACGTTCTGGCCACAGGATTTCCCCATGTTGGCCTTTTTACTGATTATTGCCGCTTTTTCACTGTTTGTGGTCACCGCTTTTGCCGGCCGTGTCTGGTGTGGTTATACCTGTCCACAAACAGTCTGGACGAGTATTTTTATGTGGCTAGAGCAAAAAACAGAGGGCAGCCGCAATCAGCGGGTTCGATTAGATAAGGCACCCTGGAACGTTCAAAAAATCTTTAAGAAGTTTGCGAAACACAGTTCCTGGTTATTTGTAGGGTTTGTGACAGGCATGACTTTCGTAGGCTATTTCTACCCCATTAAGGATCTTTCTTACGAACTACTGACATTTTCCACCGGCCAGTGGCAGGTCATGTGGACAGTGTTTTTCACCCTGGCCACCTATATAAATGCTGGCTGGCTGCGAGAGCAGGTTTGTAAACACATGTGCCCCTATGCACGATTTCAATCGGTCATGTTTGATCATGATACGCTGATTGTCTCCTATGATAGTAAACGAGGCGAAGCGCGCGGTTCTCGAAAGCGCGGCACAGATTACCAGGCGCAAAACTTGGGCGACTGCATCGATTGTGAGCTTTGTGTCCAGGTTTGCCCCACTGGAATCGACATTCGTGATGGCCTGCAATATGAGTGCATAGGCTGTGCACTGTGCATCGATGCCTGCAACTCGATAATGGACAAAATGGAGTACCCCAAAGGGCTGATACGCTATACCAGTGAACATCAGCTTGACGGCGGCGTGACACATTGGATTCGTCCACGCATAGTAGGATATACCCTGGTATTATGTATGATGGTGGGCGTGTTTTGCTACAACGTGATCACTCGAATACCCCTGGACCTTACCGTCATTCGCGATCGTACGGAGCTTTTTCTAACCACAGACACCGGACAAGTAGAAAACATTTATACGCTGCACCTTGTCAATATGGATCTGGATATGCATGAATTTGAAGTCACCGTAAGCGGTATTGAAGGCGCGTCTATTATCGGGCAGCAGCTTTATACGCTAAATGGTGGTGAGGTTCGCTCGGTAACACTCCGAGTTCGGATAGATCCGAGCGTAATGGACAAACCCAATCAACAACTGGATTTCGAGGTTGTCGCAACTGATATGCCTTCACTTAGAGCGGTATCGGAGTCGCGTTTCATGAGGCCTATTAACGAATGAGTGCATTACCTGTATATGACACCCTCCCCTGGTACCGGCAATTTTGGCCCTGGTTCCTGATACTACTGCCGGCCAGTGTCGTCGTCGCGGGTTTGAGCACTGTCTATATTGCCAATAAACATGCCGACGATCTCGTGGTAGATGAATACTACAAAGATGGCATGGCCATCAACCGCCAGCTGGAAAAAAAGGAACGTGCCAGGGACCTTGGGATTACGGCTGAACTAAAGTTCAGTGCGCATTCGGTCGCGGTCACAACCACTGGCGAAGTGAACAACAACACGCTGTATCTGCGTTTATCCCACCCGCTGGAAGCCGATCAGGATTTTTCCGTTGAGCTAACGGCAATAGAACCAGGGTTTTATGCGGGTATTTTGCAACGTGAAATAATGGCGCGTTGGCACTGGACCCTGGAAAACGGTGATGAGCGCGCCTGGCGCCTCGATGGCACCGTGGGTCAGACACTTTCGGTTGATGCAAACTAGTCCCACTAAAGCCTATAAGCCGCAAACAGGCCCCCAGAGCTGCTACCACTGCGGCGAATCGGTTCCTGTAGGTGTGAGTTATACCGTTGTTATCAATGACATCCTCCAGCCCATGTGCTGCCCAGGATGCAGGGCTGTTGCCGAAATGATTGCCAGCAGCGGTCTCGAAAACTTCTATCAGCAAAGAAGCGCTTTTAATCAGCGGCCGGACATTGACCCGACGGAATCTGCCTCGCACTACGCTTTGTACAACGAGCCGAGCATCAGTAGCAATTTCTCTGAGCAAGATGACGAAGGAATACTTCATGCCAGATTGCTTATTGGCGGGATTACCTGTGCGGCATGCACCTGGCTTATTGAACAAACACTGCTGAAGCTTCCGGGCGTAAAGCTCGCGGTTGTCAATTTGGGGCAGAGTCGACTTAATGTCAGTCTGGATTCCACGCTCTGTCCGCTGGCTGAGGTATTTCGCGCGGTGGATGCGCTGGGCTACAAATGTCGCCCCTTCCAAACCAGCACCCGCCGTGAACAAATGGCCCAGGAACACAAATCGGGGCTGCAACAACTGGCCGTCGCAGGCCTTGGCATGATGCAGGTGGGTATGTTTGCCATAGCATTACACGCCGGCGATATTCAGGGAATCGAGGCGGAATACCAACAGTTGTTGCGCTGGGTAAGTCTGATGGTGGCCACATTTGTTGTTGTTTTTTCAGCGCGCTCTTTTTTTGAATCTGCCTGGCGACACCTAAAAGTTGGCGCGCTGGTGATGGACCTCCCGGTTGCTCTGGCCATCGGCACTGCATGGCTGGCAAGTGCATGGGCAACACTATCGGGACAGGGCCAGGTATATTTCGACTCCGTGGTCATGTTCACGTTTTTTTTGCTACTGGGCCGCTTTCTGGAGCGGCGGGCCAGAGCGCGCGACCAACTCGCCTGGTTTGATGCAGAATCTACCCTTCCGGAATCGGTGAAGGTTAGGCGCGCCGATGAATGGCTTGATGTTGCCCGCAAGCAGCTGCAACCCCAGGAAACCATCTTGATCACCCGCGGAGCCATCATTCCCGTGGACGTCCTCGTTCAGCGCGGCACGAGCTCAATTGACGAAAGTACTTTCAACGGCGAACACCTTCCGCGATCGGTCACCATCGGCGACGCTTTATACGCTGGCACCGTCAATATCGAGGGTGCACTGGAAGCTAGGGTTCTCGGGACCTATGTAGATACCCGGCTTGCCGCTCTCCAGCGCTCGGTTGAACGCGCTCAAACGGAAAAACCCGTCGTTGCTCAGCTGGCCGATAAAATTGCATCAAAATTTGTCGGCATGGTTTTGTTGGTAACGGCAGCCACTGCAGGGGCATGGTTTTTTATCGACCCGGATAAGGCCCTGTGGATTAGCCTGTCGGTTCTGGTTATCAGCTGCCCGTGTGCCCTGGCGCTGGCCACGCCCGCGGCTCTTACAGGCGCCGCGAACGGATTGCGCAGGTCCGGCATTATCGTACGCGGAGAGAACGCGCTGGAAGCACTGGCGCGAACAACACACCTTGTGTTCGACAAAACAGGCACCCTAACGCAGGGAAAACTCACACTTAAAAAAACCCTTTGTTTGTCCGACATTGCTAACAACGAGATCCTGCGTATTGCCGCCTCGTTGCAGTTATTCTCCAACCACCCACTGGCAAATGCCTTTGCGGAGTACCCCTGCGATCTGCCGTTCGAACAGGTCAATTATTGCGTCGGCAAAGGACTTGAGGCGCAACTTGAACACCAAACTTACCGCATCGGGAGTCAGTCGTTCTGCGCTGCGCTGGCGGCAGATATGCCTCCGCCCCCGGACGATAATTTTTACTGGATAGCGCTGTGCAGGGACGCAACACCACTGGCCTGGTTTGGATTGGAAGACAGCGCACGCGAGGAGGCCCACAGCGTAATAGACAGAGCGTTTAGTTATGGCCTGACCGTAGAGTTACTAACCGGGGACAGTTCGTCACAGGGCACTGAGTTGGCCAAGGCTCTGCATATTAGCACTGTACACACCGGAGTTAGCCCTGAACAAAAAATGGCCTACGTCCAAAAGCTGCAAAATCAGGGCGCAGTTGTGGCCATGGTGGGAGATGGCCTCAATGATGCCCCGGTGCTGGGTGTCGCAAACGCTTCATTCGCGGTCGCCGGCGCTACTGAATTGGCTCGCACCCAGGCGGACTTTATTTTGGTCGATGGCGATCTCAACGCTGTGCTCGACAGTTATAAACATGCCACAAAAGGTGCCCGCATCATCCGACAAAACCTGAGCTGGGCGCTGCTGTATAACCTGTGCGGTATTCCGCTGGCCGCGCTGGGGTATATTCCACCATGGATGGCGGCAGTTGGAATGTCAGCCAGTTCTCTTCTTGTAGTCATCAACTCCCTGCGATTAAATAAACCATCCACAATACGCGAGTAAGTTATTTTGCCCAGTCTCTACCTCTTGATCCCTATAGCACTGATATTCTGTGGCATCGCTATAAAATTACTACTGTGGGCGATTAACAATGGGCAGTACGACGACCTGGACAAAGAAGCCTGGCGGATCTTATCCGATGGCGACGAAACCATTTCCGGGCGCTCCGAAAAAGCTCAAAAAAGGCCGCCACCGGAAACCCCAATCGACGACAACGACACATGAATGAACTACAGATGCTGAGCGCATTTTCGCTGGGATTGGCGGGCGCAGGCCACTGCCTTGGAATGTGCGGCGGAATTGCTGCTGCAATGAACCTTGGCGGCAACGCCACAACATCGACAACCCTCAGCTACCATGCGGGCAGAATCCTCAGTTATACCGCGCTCGGAGGCGCATTAGGTTACGCCAGTTCATCGGTCGATATAGCCGCTTGGACTCTTTTCCTGCGCTACCTGGCCGGCATCTTGTTGGTATTCATGGGCCTTTATGTCGGCAACTGGTGGCGCGGTATGGCTGTATTGGAAAGAGCGGGCTCGAAACTGTGGCAGCCGGTACAAAAAATGTCTGCCAGGTGGCTTCCAATTCGCAGCTGGCGCCAGGCTCTGCCCCTTGGACTGTGCTGGGGCCTCATGCCCTGCGGGCTTATCTATAGCAGCCTGGCCTGGGCGAGCACCGCATCCAGCGGCCTGCAATCCGCTGCATTGATGTTCCTGTTCGGTTTGGGCACCCTCCCCGCCATGCTCGCCACCAGCCTCGGTGCCAAAAAAATACAGGGATTTCTTCAGCGTCGCGGTCTCAAGGTGGTTATCGCTGTATTGCTGATCGCCTCGGGTGTATGGACACTCTATATGACCTATTCTCACGGTGGACACGCTCACGGTGCGGCAAGTATCAAACAGGACCATTCGACCATGGACCACCCCGGACACTGACCACTGGTCAAAAAAAAGCCCCGCTAAAAAGCGGGGCCAAGCACTATAAGACCGAAGGTGAGACGGTCAAACAGAGTTCAAAACTTGTAGGCAATACCGATGTTATAAACCCAGGGGTCAATATCCACGTCAAATTTTACATTCCCAACGTCGGTCTTGATCTTCGCAGTGGTGTCAATGTCAATATACCAAACACCAACATTCAGACCCCAGTGCTCGCCCAGCGGAAAATCAACGCCAGCCTGAGCAGCCAATCCAAAAGAGCTGTCCACTTCCAACTCAACGTCAGTAGCACCAATCAACGCACCCAGCGCGCCTTCGAGATCAGAATCCACTTCTTCGTCGAAAACATAGGTGTAGTTTACCCCAACACCGACATAGGGCTGCCAGCCGGCCTTGCCTCCACGCGGGTACCATTGGAGGCTAAGTGTGGGTGGTAATTGTTTGATAGAACCGGCTTCAATACCTGTACCTGAAACGCTGATATCGTGTTCGAAGGGCGTTGAGGCCAACAATTCAAGGCCAAAATTATCCGTTAACATGTAGGCGCCAATAAGGCCCAATTGCGTATCGCTATCGACGTCCACCCCTTTAAGAACAGTGGCTGGCTCGGTGGGTATAACAATACTGTCACTATCGTCATTGGGCGCCACTGTCGCAGCCCCTACGCGCACAATCCAATCTCCTTCTTCATACGCCTGTACAGGCAAACTACCGCTGGCCATGGCAGCAACAACCGCCATGCTCAATATCTTTCTCATATACCACTCCTGAGGACTTTCTTTCTGACACGTGCAGGGCGTTCCCGCCGTGTTACCTGAGAAGTATATTAGGGGGTTGGTCTGACACCGACATTGATGTCAATCAATGGATCGGCGAAGCCAGGGAGAGAACCAATACAATACTAGAGCGGCTTTTCTCCCGCCAGGGGAGCTACGCTTTTGAGTATAAGGCGGACCAATCCCGTCTGGCGTGTAACACCCGTTTTTGAGAAGACCGCACGCAGGTGCGTACGGGTGGTATTACGACTGACGCCCATTTGCTCGGAAGCCTCATCCAGCGTCAAACCGTTGGCCAACAACATCGCCAAATTTGACTCTGTCGGTGTCAAACCAAACAGCCGGCCGATAACTAGCCCCAGGGGCTCAGAAGCCTGGTCGGGATCGCTGATAAAAATTGCTACCGTTGGTATGCTTCGTCCATCTACTACCGCAGCAGAATGAATAACTCGCGCCACCAATCCCAAATTGGCGGAACCTTCCGGCCTCGATACCTGCATCGCCAATGCGGCGAGTGGCTCGCCGGAATTGGGTTCTTGGCAGCGCAGCTGCCGCATGAGACGATCAAACTCCAAAGCAGTCTTGGCATTAGCAAAGTGTAAGCTACCGTCGGCGAGGTACACTTCGCCGGCACGATTAAGCAGTCGATCGGCCGACTCATTGCTTGAAATAACCTGTCCCGATTCGTCCAGAATGATAGTCGCTACTGATAACTGTTCCACCGCGCCAGCATAAACGGCACGCTCGCGCTCCGTTCGATTGATTCGCGTCTGCAACACGACAGAGCGTTCCAGGTGCGGTAACAGCGCTTCTACAAGAGCCCGCTCTTTTTCAGAAAAGCGACTGGCCCCCTTGTATCTCCCAACCCTGAAGCGAACATCCAGTTCGCCCTCTTGGCGAATATCGGCGCCGAGAAAGTCATACCATCCCTGAGGTTCCATAATAATGCGATAAAAATCGCTGGCCAGTAATGCATCAGTAGAAAGGTATTCATGCAATCCAACGACGCTACGCGAGGGCAGATTAACAAAGGGGTCCAGCACAAACTGTCCCTCGTTATAACTTTTGATCGCCGATAGGGAGCCGCCATCGCTGAGCATTACTGCCCGCCCTTCTTCGCTGGGCGGACGCAAAACAAGTGTCACCAGATGTGCTCCCAACAATTCCCGGACATTTGCCAAAAAAGTTTGCCACGGCTGATCCTCAAGTGCGCCTTGGTAAAGGCAGCCCAGAAGATCACCAAATTCAGAATCAATATCCATACGCCAAGTATAAACGCATTAGTCGTATCGCAGGCCGGCAATTTATCGTTTAAACATACGTGCCCGAAGTTTTGAGCGTCTAAAGTTGTCCGCTGTCATTAAAAATAAACCAATCCAGACCAGCCCGAAGGAAATCAACTGGACCTGTGCAAAAGGTTCATCAAATACAAATACGGCAATCAGCAATTGTGTGGTCGGGCCAATATAAAAAACCAAACCCAGTGCGGTAAGGGGTATTAGTCTACTGGCGGCCACATAACACATCAGCGGAATCGCCGTGACCAGGGCAGAGCCCAGTAACAACATATCAACTTTCAGGCCATACTGGCCCATCCCTCCACCATCCCGGTAGATCAACCAGACAATGGCAAATGGCGCCATGATCAAAAGTTCAATGAACAACCCCTCAACCGATCCAACAGAAACAGCTTTTCTTAGGGCACCATACAGGCCAAATGAAAAGGCCAGGCCCAGAGACACCAGCGGTAAACCACCGTAGTGAAATATCTGCACCATTAACCCGACCAGCGCAAAAGCTACCGCCAGCTTCTGTGGAAAATCAATGGTCTCGCGGAAGATCGTAAGCCCTATGACAACATTGAGTAACGGCAGGAGGAAATAGCCAAGACTGGCCTCGGTGGCTTTTCCGTGAGTCACCGCCCATAAGAATATCCCCCAGTTAGAAGCGCTGAAGAGGGCTGCGCAGGCCATTATCGCCAGGGTACGAGGGTCTCGAAGTATGCTCAATGATTCTTTGAACCGACCGATATATAGCAGGCACAGCACTACCAGCGGCAGCGACCACAACGCGCGATGCGCAAGCAAGTCACGGGCGTCAACGGGCTCAGTTTGCACCCAGTACAGAGCGGCAAACCCCCAGATAAGGTAAGCAATAACGCCCAACAGAGTGCCTCTGCGGTCATCGCTGAGTGGGGAAGTAGGCATAAACCTCAGTGAACGTCAGGAAAACTGGATCAGGGAAAGCACAATCATACGCAGTGCCAAAACAGTTACCAGCACTTTAAACAATCGCTGAAACAAAGCCTGGGGGATGCGTGATCGTAACTTGGTGCCAGCCCACGACCCGAGAACTCCGGCGATCACCATTCCAAGAATCAGCCCTATCCAAGGCGCAAAACTGAACCCGAGTAGTGCAAACACCACAACCCTCACGCTGTGATTTACACTCATATAGACCGCCGTATTAACCACCAACCAGTCCCTCCCCGTGTTGTAATGCCGTAAAACCGCACCGCCGAGAGGCCCGGTGGCACCGGCGAGCATTCCCAAGCCGGTTTGGTAGAAGCCCAAGGCGACTAATGCCACTTTGCCACCGGTTTTAAATTGCGGCAGTGGTACCCAGGTGATAACGAGAATGAGTAAACCAATAATTGCCGGCAGCCAGTCGAGATTGAGATCCCGGTAGATTTCCGCGCCGAGCCAGGCGCCAAGTACCGCGCCAATCGTAAAGGGCAGAATAAGACTCTTGTCGATGTGCGACCAACCAAAAGCCACACGAGAGCTGTTACTGGCAAACTGGGTAACCGCGTGAATAGGGATAATGGCCTGCACCGGAACGAGCCCTGGCATAGAGGCGATAAGCAGAATACCCCCACCCATACCCACTGCCCCAGCCAGGGCAGAGGTAAAAAAAGCAATTATGACCAGCGCGACTTCAGACATCCGGTCGCTCTACTCCGGCCTCTTCGGCCTCTATTATCCAGGTTTCGGCGAGCGCGCCCTCCAGCCAGACCTTCATATCGGGGTCCGACAGCATATGATCGCAATAGGGCTTTATATCATCGGGGACAGCAATGCCATAACTGCGAAAACGTATAACAACCGGTGCAAACATGGCATCGGTAATACTGAAATCTCCGAGTAGCCACGGTCCTTTATCACTATGGCAGGCCAGTGCGTCTCCCCACAGGGAAAAAACCCTGTCGATATCGGCTTGCAAAGCGCTGTCCATTTCCACGAAACGATTATCCACCCGGCAATTCATGGGCAGCTTGTTTCTCAGTTGAGAAAATCCCCCATGCATTTCAGCCGCCATTGCACGTCCAAGGCCACGGCTGTATATATCTTCTGGCCAAAGACGCCCGTGGGCAAAACGATCGTTGGCGTATTCACAGATAGCCAATGAATCCCAGACACACTGCCCATCGTCCCACAAAACCGGGACGCGACGAGTGGGCGAAAAATCACCGATTTTTTCGACAAACTCCGGCGTATCCAGAGGCAGTATAATTTCATCAAAATTTGCCCCGCTCTTACGCAGGCAAAACCAGGCACGCAGAGACCAGGAAGAATAGTTTTTGTTTCCGATAACGAGCTGAATTTTGTTCATCAGACGCTCCCTTAGCTGCGGTGGCATTTACTTAAGGCATATTCCCTGCCATCCCGCCACGCCAGTGGGTGTTAACCTCATCGGTTGGAACCCCACGCCCTTTGAGGTTAACACCCACTAGCGTGGCTAGTTCGCAGAATAAACCAGCCCTGGAGAGGCACATCGCAGCCTGCGGTTAAAAAGCATTCGGGCACCTGCCCTCCAACTGAAGGGCAAGTGTACACTACCTTGGTCTGATAACGCTCAGCGAGCGTCTACAGTGCTGTCAGTGAGACAGCGGGAGAAAAAACTATAGCGTGCCGCGTTCCCTCGCCATATCCAGCGCCAGATCCTCAATCATATCCTCCTGGCCGCCAACGGTTCTGCGCCGACCTAACTCCATCAAAATATCCCTGGAAGACAGGTTGTATTTCTCGGCACTACGCTTGGCAAACAGCAAAAATGAGGAGTACACCCCGGCATAACCCAGGGTCAACGAATCGCGATCTACCCGCACCAGATGATCCATCATCGGCACAATCAGGTCCTCGGCTATGTCCATGGCCTTGAACAGGTCTACGCCTGAATCCACGCCCATGCGGTCCAGTACCGCTACCAGCACTTCCAGCGGGGTATTACCGGCACCGGCACCAAGCCCGGCAATAGAGCCATCAATTCGATTGGCGCCGGCTTCAATCGCCGCCAGGGAGTTAGCTATTCCCATTGCCATGTTGTGGTGGCCGTGGAAACCCAACTCAGTGGCAGGATTAAGTTCCGCGCGGGCCAGAGCAATGCGGGCGCTGACATCGTCCGGCAGCATATAGCCAGCCGAATCAGTGATGTAGACGCAGTTCGCACCATAAGATTCCATTAACTTGAGCTGGGTAACCAGTTCCTCGGGCTCAATCATATGCGCCATCATCAAAAAACCGACGGTATCCAGATTGTCGATCTTGGCAGCTGCCTGAATGTGCTGCTCAGAGACATCCGCTTCCGTGCAGTGTGTGGCCACCCGAATCGTGGAGATGCCGCAATCTAATGCCATCTTCAGGTGATCAATGGTGCCGATACCCGGCAGCAGCAACGCCGAGACTTTGGTGTTTTTCATTTCCTTGCACACGGCGGTGAGATATTCCTCGTCGCTATTGGCGGGAAAACCGTAGTTGACTGATGCACCACCCAGTCCATCACCGTGGGTGACCTCAATCATTGGCATGCCAGCATCGTCCATGGCCTTGGCAACCACCACCATTTCATCCACGGTAATCTGGTGTTGTTTGGCGTGCATGCCATCGCGCAGGGACATGTCGTGCAGGGTGACTTTCTTTCCGCTTAAATCCATTGTTCTATTCTCTTTACTGTCTGGGGGAGTGTTGAGTCAATCCGCAGCTGGTCAGGCTGGAGCCGGTCAGGCCGGAGCCGGTCAGGCTGCTACTGGCACAAAGTTACCGCTGAGAATTTCCTGGGCGTACATTTCGGCGGTGCGCAATCCTGCCGCGGTCATAATATCCAGGTTGCCCGCGTATTTCGGTAGAAAGTCGCCCAGACCTTCCACTTCCATATAAATCGACACGCGATTGCCATCGAACACCGGACCATTTTTCAGGGTGTAACCCGGTACATACTTTTGCACTTCCACGATCATGTCCTGAACCGATTGGGTAATTGCCGCTTCATCCGGGGCGTCCACGGTCAGGCAGTGCACAGTATCGCGCATGATCAGAGGGGGCTCCGCCGGATTGATCACAATAATAGCCTTGCCCTGCGCTGCGCCGCCCACCGTAGAAATGCCGTTGGCGGTCGTGCGGGTGAATTCATCAATGTTTTTACGGGTGCCCGGGCCGGCTGATTTGGAACTCACCGTAGCCACAATCTCGCCGTAAGAGACCGCCTGTACACGGCTCACTGCTGCGACCAGCGGTATCGTGGCCTGGCCACCGCATGTGACCATGTTAACGTTCATTGCTTTGGCCGCCACCGCATCGGCAAGATTCACCGAGGGTACACAGAAGGGGCCAATCGCCGCCGGTGTCAGGTCGATCATTACCGCACCAAGCGCATTGACCTTGCGGCTATTCTCGGCATGTACGTACGCTGACGTCGCGTCAAAACATATCTGCACGCCATCTTCTTGCAGGGTCGGCAGCATGCCATCAACGCCATCGGCTGTGGTCTTCAAGCCCAGTTCCTGCGCTCGGGCCAGTCCCGGTGAATCGGCGACTACACCCACCATCCAGACTGGTTCTATGAGGTCGCTGCGCATGGCCTTCATCAACAGGTCGGTGCCAATATTACCAGGGCCGATGATGGCGGCTTTGATTTTCTTGCTCATAACTATGATCTCATTATACTTTAGGTTTACGCTATAAAATATTGATATATAACGAATATGTATCCAAATAAATTTACAAAAACACCTAATCCTTTAATGCATGAATTAGAGCTTCGATTGCCGGTACTGCCGCAGTTTGATTGCCCTTCTGGACACGCCGTGAACCCATCCATGGGGGCTCGGATACGCCATCCATGGCGCATACGGTCCTGAAGGGCAATCAAACCGCAACAGCACCTACTGTCGTGGTGACTTGGTGCAAGGGAGATATTAAACTCGCGCTTGGCGTGGCACTCCTATTACCTATTGTACGTATCTCAGCCAGGGTGTTGGGTGGTATTTCCCCTCCCAGGATCGTCTACAGCCATGGATGGCTGTAGCGAGCCCCCATGGATGGGTTCACGGCGTATCCAGGGAGGGGAAATACCACCCAGCACCCGAATCGACCAACGCAATCCAACACCCAAATCACTTCAACAACAACTAAACAAAACGGCAAGAAGCCGTGCCAACCCCTTCAAGCTCAAGATGCATTTTGTCTCCAGCAACAACCGGTATCAACGGCACCAAAGAACCCGAAAGAATAACCTCACCCGCTTTGAAGGGAATACCAAACTCACCCAGCGTATTCGCCAGCCAGGCAACAGCGGTCAAAGGATTCCCCTGCACCGCACTGCCATAACCCTCGCTGTGCAGCTCACCATTTTTGAATACTTTCATCTTCAAGTTTGGCAAATCGACATCGCGAGGATCCACTTCATTGCTGCCAAGCGTAAAAACACCGCAGGAGGCATTGTCCGAAACAGTATCCTGAATTTTGATTTTCCAGTCATCAATACGAGAGTCAACAATCTCAAAACAGGGCATGATGGTTTCAGTGGCGTCGAGAACATCTTGTTCAGTGACGCCAGGGCCCACAAGATCCTTTTTCAAACGAAAGGCAATTTCCCCTTCTGCGCGAGGCGCAATAAGGTTGTCCTCAATCGGGATATCGGCGCCATCACTGTAATGCATGGCATCGGTCAGGAACCCGAAATCCGGCTGAAACACGCCTAGCATTTCCTGCACCGGTGCGCTGGTGACGCCAATCTTTTTGCCCACTACGGTTTCACCGTCGGATTCAAGCCGGCGATTAAGCATTCGCAAGGAAATATGATAGGCATCCTCGACCGTAATGTCATTGAACCGATCGGTGATGGGAGGCACAGTCACGCGTGACCTCAGGGCTTCATAGAGTTCGTCGCCCAGAGCTTCTATTTGTTCTTTATCCATTGTTGAGAAAATCCAGACAACTGCGGTTGAACATATCCTCATGCTCTACCATCACCCAGTGACCACACTCGGTGACGAGAACAAGGCGTAGCGTTTGTATATTTTTGGCCAAAGCCAGTATGCCATTTTCCGGCATCATTCGCTCATTCATGCCCCAAAAGCCCAACACCGGGCAGGATATCTCCTTCAATCTGTCGGTTAAAACCGGCACTTTCATAGTCGCCATCACATGGCCATTCATGATCTGCATGATCTGCAACCGCTCTTCGACCAGTTCGTCGGTGGCAAAAGAAGGGTCGTGCATCAAACCAAAGGAGAATAGATCTTTCATAACTTCATGTGTCACCGGCTCACCAGAACCGAACACCTGAAAAACTTTTTGCATACCTTCCATTGCCTGATACTCAGGCATCTCACTCAAACCACCCGGCGCCATTAGAATAAGTTTTTCCACCAGTTCCGGGTATTCCAAAGTAAGCCCGATTGCAACAGCACCTCCCAGAGAGTTACCCACCACTGTACAGCGCTCAACGCCAGCACAATCCAGGGTCTGTTTGATGCATTCAACAAAAAATGACAAGGGGTGGTCTACATCGTCAGGTTTATCGGAAAAACCATAACCGACTAGATCGGGAATCAGGCAGCGATAACCCGCCTCCACGAGATAGGGATAATTGCCCTTGAAATTGCTGTGCCCGCTGGCACCTGGACCGGAACCATGCAGAAAAACCACAGCGTCACCACTGCCTTCGTCAATATAGTGCATACGGTAACCGTTGGCGCACTGTGCGTATTTACCCTCGGGTAACAGACCTATCATTGCCATTGTATTGTCCTTGTGAAAATCTTTCCCGAATTGTGCCTAAACTGCAAAGTCTGCATTTTCGGCGCCAAACAAAGTCCCGCCGAGATTACTGCCAAAGGGTGTGACATTGTTCGCCACGTGTGCCTGACTTGCAAGAATATCAAGGTGTCTGGCGAGCAAAGGGCTGCCATGGCGTATACCGCCACTGCCGGAGGCCTTTAGCATCTTGCTGGACATACTAAGACAGCGATCGGCAACCACCGCGGAGTCGTAGCGGTAGCGGATTCTATCTTCAATAGGAATAGGCACGCCCTGGCGGTTACATTCCATCATCGCATCAAAGTTTCTAAACAAGGTCAGTTTCATCTCCTCGATGGAGGTCTTCACCTCAGCGGCCAATACCCGTGCAAACGGATCGTCACTCATTTTGCTGGGGCCAACCCGACGGGTTTTAGCCACCTCAATAAAGTCATCCAAAGCCCCCTCAATGGCGCCCAGCGAAGCAGTACAGACCGCCCGGACAAAGACTTGCATGAAAGGCATCCTATAAAGCGGCGCGGAGTTGACGGCATTGCCGGGATTGTCACACAAAAAGCCATCCATAGACTTGTGTGTGCGATGCTCGGGGACGAAAGCATCCTCAACCACAATGTCGTTACTGCCTGTACCCTGCAGACCAACTACATCCCAGTTATCAACAATGTCATAGTCGCTAATGGGCACCAGGAAAGTACGATAATTGGACATATCAAAAGGCGCTTCCGGAGTAGGTACCACAGCACCCAAAAATGCCCACTTACAATGGGATGAACCGCTAGAAAAACTCCATCGTCCGCTGAGTTGGAAACCACCATCCACTACTTTAACTTTGCCTACCGGTGCATAGGATGACGATATTAATGTGGTGGGATCTTCAGCCCAGACATCCTGAGCAGCCTTGTCATCAAAAACTGCCAATTGCCAGTTGTGAACCGCAACCACGCCCAGCACCCATGCGCTTGACATACAGTGCCTGGCCACTTCCAGACCCACCGCGTAAAAGACCTGGGGGTCCATTGCATAACCACCCCACTGCTCAGGCTGCAGTACTTTAAAAAAGCCGGCGCGGTGAAAATCTGCAATAGTTTCATCAGGCACCCGCCCTTCACCCTTGCACCTGGCAGCTCGCTCTCGCAACGCAGGCGCCATTGCGCGGGCAGCTTCGAGCATTTCTTGAGCACGGGGCGACTCCAATCCGTATTCGTTCATCATCTCACCTTTTCAATTAATTGCATTTTTATAGATAAATACTGCCCACGCCGGTTCCGACAGGAAATTCACAGTCGCTATTTATACGCCAGCTATCGCGCTCTTACATCATCCATTTGGGGTATTGCCGACTATTCGACTACCGCATCACCGAAGGTAGTGGTCTCTCCAAAAAAGGCCCTGTGCGACAGGGGAGATTTTCCATTAATGTCTGTAATACCGTATTCCTGGCCCAGTTCAGCGCCAATCAAAACCTTACCGGATTTATCCATAAGTGCAGGGTCGTTAAACAGCGCATCGATCACGCGACCAGTAAACTCGGGGTGTTCAGCGCTCGCCGCCAGGTCTTGGTACATTTCCGGCTCCGCCTCAAACACGGCCTTGGTTCGCTCTGTGAGCAGAAGCCCCATCCAGATGGACACTACGGCAACATTAAAAGGCCTAAAATCCACCGCCATATCGTGGGACATTTTATCGGTCGCTGCTTTTCCAGCGCCATACGCGGGCCCATGCATGTAGATCCGCCCGCCAAAAGAAGAGGTATTAACCACCAGCCCCCTGGCGCCTTTCAACAGCAACGGAGCGCCATACCAGGTCGCTGTATAATGAGATCGCATGCCCACATCCCACAATTGAGTTAGCCCAAGAGGCTTCTCCCAGAATGGCCCCTTGTCCGTTAATGCATCCGGTAAGTTGGTGGCGTTGTTGACCAAGATATCCAGATAGCCCTGCTCGCTTTCGACCTGTTCGAACAGGGCCTGAACCTGCACGTCATCGGCATGATCACAATAAACGGCGATGCCACAGCCACCGGCGGCCGTCACAGCGTCAGCGGTCGATTGCACCGTACCGGGCAGTGATGCGTCACCTTCGCGACGCGTGCGGCCTGTGACGTAAACCGTTGCCCCGGCAGCCCCCAACGCCACCGCAATGCCTTTCCCCGCCCCTCTACTGGCGCCGGTTACGACCGCTACCGTAATCTGGTCTGTACTCATATCTGGCCTCTCTGGTTTTCAATTGCTAGCTAGCGCGCCAACGATAGCCTAGAATTGGCTCGCCCCCGCGCGATCGCACAGTCTCATCCTATGCCGGGGGCCGAAACAGGCCAAGCAGAAGATAATAGACACTGGCCAGATTATTATGCCACTGAGAGTTAAATGCCAATCATTACGCATTCCTTTCCAATCGCTGCGACGCGCACGATCGCAGTACTTGCACTCGTTATTGCAGGTCAGGCAAGCCACGCCCAGGAGCACGGCCCAACGACCGCGGACTCGAGGCAGGTGTATACCGAAACACTTTCGCCAGTCTGGCTCCGCGCTGTAGGAAAACTTCAGGTGCCGGGCACAAAAATCGTCAAGGGCAGACGAAGCCATCACTGGGAAGATTGCAGCGGCACTTTGGTGGCCAGTCCAGGGAACTCACACGCCGATACCGTGATCACTGCCTGGCACTGTCTGGAGTATTACAACGACTTAAGTCAGCGAATCACATTTACCTTGCTGCCGGATTCTCCCGATTCGGTGGAGCTGGAGGTCTACCGACTGGCTGACGGTGGCAGCATGAATGCAGACTGGGCTATTCTGCGGCTCCAGCAACCCATTGCCCGAACTCAAATTGCGGCAATGCCTGTACACCCCCGTGAGGCCAAGAAAGATGACAACATCATCATGGCAGGATATTCCTCTGACGAGCAACTTGGCCGGCATGGCGAGAAGCTGACTTACGACGCCGATTGTAATATCACTGAACATTCACGCAGTGGTGGGGGCAGTAATTGCTACGCGCACAAAGGCGCCTCCGGGGGCGCGGTAGTTTTTCTATCAAACAAAGGTGAAGCGTGGTTTTCGGGTGTAATCTCACAAGGCGACGGCGTGGGCTTTAGCACCTACGTACCCGTTACCGGCTTTCGCAATGCCCTTAGTCTTCACTTGCGGTAGGGGCATGGTGTTTTTCCTTGGCAGCAAGCACTCTTCTCTCCAGTTCTTCCAGAGCTTCGTCGACAGTAAAATGACCCGCATCACGATATTCATCAAATAGATTGATCAGACGGTCTGAACGACGGCCCAACAACATTAATCGCAGATAAAGACTATCTTCAAGTGCAGGCTTGCGCATCGCATCAAACAAAAAAACCAATACACTGACAGGGCTCATTAACAGATCCCGAAAAGCATCTGCCGCAAGTTTTAATTGAAATACCAGAAGATGACGAAATGCCCGGGTGGTGCTGACCTGGACTTTGGCATCCTGTGGGGCGTGGAAAAACATATTGTCTCCTGATCCGCCCGAGGCGAATATTATGGCTAGTAGCCTTCTCCCCTCTCGGGCCGTGGTTCCTGCCTGGCAGGTGGCGGCGCACCGATATGTATTTCATTGCGTGCCGCGGCGAGATCAACCTGCTTTTGACGCTCAGCAAAGCGCATTTTTTGGTCGTCACTTAGGCTGCCATAACAGCCCGGGCAACACACGCCCTTCTCGTATTGCGCAGACAATTTGTCCTGTTCAGTAATGGGGTGTCGGCAGCCGTAGCACTGGTCGTATTGGCCCTTCTCCAGCGCCTGGTTCACCGCCACTCGATTGTCAAAAACAAAACATTCGCCTTCCCAGGTACTTTCTTCGGCGGGAACTTCTTCCAGGTATTTCAAGATACCACCCTCAAGGTGATATACCTCTTCGTATCCCTCATTCAACATAAACGCCGATGCTTTTTCGCAGCGAATTCCGCCGGTGCAGAACATCGCTACTTTTTTGTTCCGCGATGGGTCCAGGTTCTCCCGCACAAATGCCGGAAACTCCCTGAAAGTGGTTGTTTTCGGGTCGAGAGACCCCTTAAACGTGCCAATTCCGAATTCATAATCGTTTCGTGTATCGAGCAACACCACGTCGGGATCATTGACCAACGCGTTCCAATCTTCGGGTTTTACATAAGTACCCACCAATTCGTTGGGATCTATGCCATCGACTCCCATGGTAACTATTTCATTCTTCAGCTTTACCTTCATACGATAAAACGGCATGTGTTCGTCATAAGACTCTTTATGAACAAGGCCGGCAAGTCGCGAATCGCCTCGCAAGTAGGCCAGCACCAGATCGATACCTTCTCTGGACCCGGCAATCGTGCCGTTGATACCCTCGTGCGCAAGCAAGATGGTGCCCTTGATTTCGGCTTGCTGACAGCGATCCAGCAATGGCTCTCGCAATGCGTGAAAATCCTTGAGTGTGACAAATTTATAAAGAGCGGCAACAACTACTTCAGACATAAAAACTCCATACTACTGTGCTTCTTTTTTACTACCGCCCAGGCACTCAGGCGATTGGGGCGCAATCTTTTGGTCTTCCCATTCCGCAGCGGTATAGGTGTGTAATGCCAGCGCATGCACCGGCCCTTCAAGCTGTTCGGACAATGCTCGATAAATTTTCTGATGCCGCGCCACCGGTCGCTTGCCTTCAAATTGTGCGCTCACAATAACTACCTTGAAGTGCGTTTCTGAATTGGCGGGCACATTGTGCTGGTCACTTTCATTGACCACTTCAAGAAAACTGGGTTGCAGCTGCTCACCTAGCTGACTCTCTATCTGTTGCTGAATATCCATAATAGCCTCCGATTAAGGCGCGAGATTATAACTGAGCAGGCGACGGCTTGACAGTCGGGCCCCGGCGTCGGTCGAGACGAAATTGTCCCGGCGTCATACCTGTCCACTTTTTAAAGGAGCGGTGAAATGCGCTCGGGTCGGTGAAACCCATCTGCCCTGCCACCTCGTTAATCGATAGCTCCACACGATCGAGATACAGCTTGGCCGCATCGCAGCGACTGTCGTCCTTGAGTTGCTGAAATGTTGTCCCCTCGCGCTTCAAGCGCCGACGCAAGGTCGGAGCAGACATATTTAGCGCGCTGCTAATAGCGTCAAAACTGGGGAAACCATCACTAAAATCATAGCCAATCATGGCTTTCACCTGGGCAGTGAGATTTTCGCCATTGACGTCATTTTCCATGATCAATAATTGATAAGGGGCAGTCCTGAGAAATTCTCTAAGCGAGTGTTCCGTATGCACTACGGGCCTTGCCAGAAATGCGCTGTCAAAATAGAGCAGGTCGTTGGGTTGGTTGAAATACAAGGGGCAGCCAAATAAGGATTCATATTTTTCTATGCGCTCGGGTGCTTCGCCGGCAAAATCAACCCGGCTGAGCTCAAGCGGCCGGCCGCACAACCAACCAAAAAAGCGATGCCACATACACAGGCCATAGGCGTCAGCTGCTCCCACCTGGACATTCCCGGTACTGCTCTTCGTGCGATAACCAACCCGCGTGTATTGTTCACTAAAGTTTGCGTAGAGCTGGCTGCGCTCATCAAAAAATGTTCGGTAAAATTCCGAGGCGCGCTTAATAGCCTGCCCAAGATTGTCACAGGATATGATGCAATAACACATCATTCGGAAGGCACCGGGTGCTACCAGATCGCTGCCATTGGCACCAAAAGTCTCATCCTGCAATAGACTCAACACCTGCTGATAAATGCGGGTGTACTGCATAGCGCTTATTTCTGGCTTGTAGAGCGCACTGGATTCGTCAAGGGGATCAAAATCAAGGCCGGCATGATTCAAAATCACCGAAAAATCATACCCCTTATCCCCCGCCATCTGCAGCAGGGTCCTAACAAACTTCGTGGGTACTCGATCACTCATAGGGCAAATTTAGTGTATTGGCAATAACATTTTGATCAGCGGCCATGGTAGCAGATAAGGCTTTCCA
This sequence comes from Halioglobus sp., assembly GCA_036961345.1. Taxonomy (GTDB): domain Bacteria; phylum Pseudomonadota; class Gammaproteobacteria; order Pseudomonadales; family Halieaceae; genus JBALVT01. The sequence goes on along the minus strand of JBALVT010000004.1, from coordinate 26,846 downwards.
ATGGACCGGTGCGCCGGTGGCGAATTATAGGTTGGCCCGAGTGGTCTGGCGACATATACTTCAGTGAAGTGTCAACCCAGAGCCTGTCTATGGATCCCAAATACGATATTTGTTTTGCCGGGGAAATTCTCCAAGGTCAGGATTCCTCTGCGGTAAAACTCAATATTGCCAAACTCTTCAAAGCCGACGAGGCGACCCTGAATAAACTATTCAGTGGCAAAACCCAGCTGCTGAAGCGCGGCTGCGACCGCGAGACTGCCCTCAAATACAAAAAAGCGATCGAGCAAGCTGGTGGAAAACCGCTGATTCGAGCCCATTCGGACATAGAAAAACCTGCACCTGCTATCCCCGACAAACCACCCGCTGCCAAGATGACCGCCGCGGAGCGTATTGCCCTACTGGCCGGAGCACCCGACGTTGCTTCTTCGGGCAACGGGACCAGAAGCTCGACAGAACCTCCCGGTGGCCCTGGTGCCCGCGCCGAAGTTGATGATGCATTTGATCTGGCCCCCCCAGGCGCTGATGTTTTGCGCCCCGAGGAACGGACCGATGCCACGCCCGCGGAAGTCGATACCTCTACTATGTCACTGATGGAAGTCGGCACTGATCTATCTGATGCTACTGCTGCGCCTGGCGTCGCACCCGATATCAGCCACCTGAGTATGGGCGAAGTCGGAGACGACATCCCAACACTGCCGGCTAGCCAGCAAACAGTGTCTCCCGATATTTCGGGTATCAGTTTGTCGCCAGAAGATAGCGATTTTTCCGATTGTGCGCCGACTCCAGCCCAGGAGCCCGACCTGGACTTATCCACGCTTGATTTAGCGCCCAGCGGTGCCGATTTACTCGAGGATAGTTACCGAAAAGAAGACGATGCAACAGCTCCGGTTACGGACCATTTGCAGCTAAAAGACTAGGGCAGCACCACTCGAACCAGAAGCCCCGGGGAGTTTGCCAGTAAATCAACCGTACCATTATGATATCTGGCAATCGCCTGTACCAAGCTCAATCCCAAGCCGTGGCCCGGTTGCTCGCTGCGACTGGATTCCACTCTAAAAAACCGGCGAAATACATTTTTTCTGTCTGCTGCCGCAATACCGGGCCCGGTATCGGCGATGACCACTCGACTGGCCCCTCCCCTTATCGATTCCATCAGAATTTCTATGCGACCATGCGGTGGGGTATATTTCACGGCGTTATCCAACAAATTGGCAAACATCTGAAACAGTAAATCAGCTTCGCCCTTACACATTTTCGACTGCGGGGAATAGAGCAACTCAATGTTCTTTTCCTGAGCGAGCGGTTCGTATAGCTCCACCACATCCTGCAGCAGTTGGCCCAGATCGACATTCACTGCGGCGATTGAGCGTTTCCCCGTCTCCAGAGTCGATATTCTCAACAAGGCGTTGAACGTTGTCAGGAGCTCATCACACTCCTCAATGATTCCATCTATCTGGTCGGTAGGTATCTGTTCCGATCCGGCTCGCAATTGCGTGAGCTGATTGCGCATCCGCGTCAATGGTGTGCGCAAATCATGAGCGATATTGTCCGAAACGCGCTGAACACCCTGCATCAGCGATTCCATCTGGTCTAACATCGAATTCATAACAAGGGAAAGCTCACGCACATAACCCTCTTCTGGAACGAGTTGCAGCCGTTCACTGGGATCCCCGCGAATAATTCTCGATAGCTCCCGATTGAGGGTTTCTACCCGATTGAGCGTGGATTGCGCACTGAAAAAACCACCAATAAGCCCGAGAATGAGAGTGGCGATCATGGCGCGAAAAAGCGTACTGAAAACCAGAGAGGATTTCGATATGGCATCGGCATAGTTACCCGCCACCAGGACCTGATAGCCATTGCCAAGATTCGCTCGCCTGGCGAGAAAATCGAACTCTTCTGAACGTCCCCATCGCAACAGTGCCACATCAAAGCCCAACCAACCCCCTGAAAACTCACGATATCGGGGCGAAACATCAAGATCTCCAGCCACTTTTACGCCCTGCTCATCTACTACAAGATAGTAAAAGCGGTTGGCTGCCGGTCGTTTGTACTGGTCTTCAATATAGGCGTTAACGCCCTCCAGGGACTGGCCGGTATAAACAATCTGGAGAGTCTCCAGTTCATCAACAATGGTATCGCCCAGACTGCCAAAAAAGGTATAGCTAAAATAACCATACAGAGCACCTAGCAGCACAAATACCGACACGGTGAGCACCGCCAGATACTTGGCGATGTAGCGAAAGGTTAGGCTTGTTAGAACCTTGCGAAACTTCAGCATGGAGACAATTCAAACGGCACCGACACTTAGTGCGCTCCCAATCTATAACCCACGCCGCGAACTGTGGTCAGTAAGGCTTTATCGAAATCCCGATCTATTTTTTGGCGCAACCGTGACACATGCACATCGATAACGTTGGTTTGCGGATCAAAGTGATAACCCCACACATGTTCAAGTAACATGGCGCGCGTGACAACCTGGCCGGCGTGACGCATCAGGTATTCCAGGAGTTTGTACTCCCGGGGCTGAAGTACAAGAAGATCACCGTCGCGTCTAACTTCCTGACTCAGAAGATCAATCTTCAAGCCCTCCACTTCCAACACTGTTTGCAAGTGGCTTGGCGGAGCAGAAGCCCTGCGGTGTAGAACCTCGAGACGGGCGAGTAATTCTTCCATGGAAAATGGCTTTACCAAATAATCATCCGCACCGCACTGCAGACCTTTAACTCGGTCGTCCACCTCACCCAAGGCGCTAAGCACCAGCATAGGCGAATGATTGCCAGAAGTACGCAAGGTGTCTATCAGTGTGAGTCCATCCATTCGCGGCAACATGCGGTCGATAACCATAACATCGTAGTCATTACCACGGGCGGCTTCCAATGCAGCCTCACCATCGACCTTGTGGTCACATTTGTGGCCAGAGGAACGCAGTTTTGCAGCGATAAAATCGCCAACTTCCATATCGTCTTCTACTAACAGTACATTCATTGCAGCTACCCGGATGCGGTAAAACAATGTAGCACGAGCCCTGACCCGGGCTCAATTTAGCATTTGTTAATACTTGCCCGATTCGGGTTCTGCGGTAAACTGCCGCCCATGAATGAAGACAACACAGTTTTACGACCACTGCTGCCAAAAAGATTGGCGGCGCTGGTTTATGACACCCTGCTGGTACTGCCTATTGTTATGGCCAGCGTGGCATTATCGATGGGCGTGAGAACCCTGATTTACGGCACGGCTGAGGGCGATATCAACCAGGCGGAACTCAACCCCCATCTGGTGCAGTTCATAGCAGTAGTGGTTGTTATCGGCTTTTTTAGTTGGTTCTGGTCACGTAGCGGGCAAACCTTGGGCATGCAGGCCTGGAGAATTAAACTGGTGAGCCTGGACGCCACGCCGGTAAGTAAACGCCAGGCAGTTATACGATGCCTGGGTGCCGCACTATCGGCGCTTTGTCTGGGGCTGGGATACTGGTGGTGTCTGCTGGACCCCAACCGCCGCTACTGGCACGATTACCTGTCGGGCACGGAGCTTATTCTATTACCCAAGCGAGAGCCGGAAAAAGCCGGGGAAAAAAAAGCACAACCTCCCCTGGAAGATTAGCCGGTTTTGCGCAACATGAGCGCACCGGCAACAAGGCACAATACAATGGGTATAGCAGCTGCATACAACGGCGAAAAACCGAACACAAGGCTGGAAGGGCCGAGTAAATCCTGACTGGTTCGAAACACGATTCCAACCAGGACACCCGCAAATATGCGAAAACCCATGGTGCCTTCCCGCAGTGGACCAAAAATAAAAGATATGGCCACCAACACCAAGCCGCCAATGGCTATAGGCTGTAATAGTTTTTTCCACATAGCCAACTGATAGTCGTCCGAATCGAGCCCCTGCTGATACAAATAGGCGCTATAACGATATAAATTGGCCACCGGCAAGAATTCGGGCGCAACCATTACCATGGTTAAAAGCTCCGGGGAAATACGGGTGTCCCAGCGCAAGCTTTCGTATTTTGACCGATCAGTTTCCCAGCTCGAAAAATCGGTTTTAACCACATTTTCCATGGTCCAGTAATCGCCGTGGTGTACCGCTTTTTGCGCCCTTAGGGAGGATTGTAATCGATGTTTTTCGTCAAACTGCAATAGCGTAACCCCGTGTGCAATGCCCTCGACCTCGACTGCGTTAAAATGCAAAAAGGTGTTCCCCTCGCGATTCCACAGGCCGTGCCGACCGACAAAACCTTCTCGTTTACTCTGCGCTATGGCTCGCTGGCTCTCGGCGATCTGCTCCGTTTTCGGTGCGACATACTCTCCCACCAAAAAACCGGCCACGGCAACAAGCAGGGCCGGCTGCATAACAACCCAGACCAGCCTCGCAGTGGAGACCCCGGCGCTACGCATAACGACAAGCTCACTGGAGCTGGCCAATTGGCCCAGACCAATCAAACAACCTATCAGGGCGGCGAAAGGAATAAACTCGTAACATCGACCGGGTATTGTCAGGGCGACATATAGCCCCACCTGGCTAAACGTGTAAGTTTCCGAGATATCATTCGACTCATCGATAAACGCTGTAATCGCATCCAGACCGACGATAATCGCCAGCACCAGGCCAATAGACACCAACACCGTGCGCCCTACATAGCGATCAAGCCTTCGCACGGAGATACCTCGCATATTTCATACGGCGGATAACATCCGGGCCGTAAAGCAAACCGATTGCCAGTGCGAAAAAACCAAAATGCACGGCCCATACACCGGGAAAGACCGCTATTTCTCCTTTTTCCAGCTGTGCGCGGATATTGGTAAGTAACATCAGATAGACCAAATAAATAATAAAAGCCGGGGCCATTTTCACATAGCGCCCTCGTCTGTGGTCTGTTCTGCTCAATGTTAAGGCGATTACTGCGACGATGGGTACGGTCAATGGCAGCGACAGGCGCCACTGCAACGCGGCCATATCTTCGGTGCTATCTGAGTTGAGAAGCACACTGGTGGGCCTGCCGTCCACAGGATAAACCGTTCGAATACTGTCTTCAGGTTCCGGGATCAGTTCGCCGAAGCGCTCAAAGCTCACCACCTGGTAGTCGAGTTGGCCCGGTACTCCATGATAGCGATAACCATTTCTCAGTTCGATGTAACGAGCCCCACTCTTTTCATCGACCGTAATTTCGCCCTCTTCAGCGAATGTTACCGTCATCGTGGTATTGCCTTCTTTATCTTCATTGCGCTGGGATAAAAACACAGAATTCATGACACCCGTTTCCGGGGTAACCGATTGCGCGTAGCTCACCATGCTGGAACTGCTCTGAGTCTGAAACCGCCCGGCGGTCAGAGCGTTAAGCCCCTGTGAAGAACGCGGATCATCCAACAATGCCTGTGAGCGAGCAGCACCCAGTGGCGTGATATAAAGACTGAGTCCGGCGACGATCAACATCACCATGGTGGCCGGCACCAATGTATATGCCGCCAGTCTCGAAGGACTGATGCCACAGGCCGAAAACACCACCATCTCACTTTCTACATAGAGACGGCCATAGGACATTAAAATGCCGATAAAAAGACCAAGGGGAATGATCAGTTCCAAAAAACCCGGCAGGCGATACAACATAACAGGCAGCAAAATATCCGCAGCCAGATCGCCGACGGCGGCTTCAGCAAGATATTTGACGAACCGGCCACTGATGATAATAACTAAAAGGATCGCGCTAACCGCCACCATGTGGGTTAACACTTCCCGATTAAGATAACGCAGGAGCTTCATTGCGGTTGATGACGTCCGATTAGAGGGTTTGTTGCTTTATCATTTCAGTTTAGCTGCGCAACATCATACACTAAGAAGCTGAAATTCGAATAAGGGAAATACCGATGAGTACGATCAATTTTACCGCCCGAAATATCGCAGATGCCGCCAAAACGACAACTGCCTGTGCCGTAGTGCCTGTCTTTGGGCGTAAAACGCTTTCTAAAGCTGCAGAACAAATGGATGCAGCCACCGGTGGCGCCATTTTGGCGGCGCTGAAGTTGGGGGATTTCTCAGCGGCCAGTGGTGAAACACTCATGCTGCCTGGAAGCGGTTCAGTAAAACGTCTATTGCTGGTTGGTTGCGGGCCCAAGGCGAAGTTTGATCGTCAGGCCGCTCGGGGTTTTATTCAAAGCGTGTATTCGGCGTTGAATGCCACCCAATCCAAAGACGCAATTGTACATGTGGAAGATCTGAGCGCTAAAGACGCCGAATGCAGCTGGCTGATAGACTCACTGGCCCGCCAACTCACCGCTGCAAGTTATCGCTATAGCGAGACCGTAGCCAAACCAAAGAGCGCTTTTAAAACCACGAAAATTGTCATAAATCCGGGCTCCTCAATGACGGTTCGCAGTGCCCAAAACGCTCTTGATGTTGGAGCGGCAACAGGCCTTGGCATGAAAAGCGCAAAAAATCTGGCCAATCTTCCGGGCAACATCTGTACACCAACCTACCTGGCTGAGCAGGCTCGCCAGCTGGCCAAGGGCAAAGCCAAACTCACCAGCCGAATTCTGGATGAGAAGAAAATGGCCGAGCTGGGCATGGGAGCCCTTCTTTCAGTTTCAGCGGGAAGCGACCAAAGCGCCAAGCTCATCGTCATGGACTACAAAGGCGGTAAACCAAAACAGAAACCCTATGTACTTGTGGGCAAGGGGATTACCTTCGATACCGGCGGCATCTCCCTAAAACCCGGTGCCAAGATGGATGAAATGAAATACGACATGGGCGGAGCAGCCAGCGTATTTGGCACTATGGAGGCCATTGCCGAAATGAAGCTGCCATTAAACGTTGTAGGCATCGTCGCGGCGGCTGAAAACATGCCCAGCGGCGGCGCAACCAAACCCGGAGATGTGGTCACCAGTATGTCTGGCAAAACGGTGGAGATACTCAATACCGACGCAGAGGGTAGATTGGTTTTGTGTGATGCCCTTACCTACGCCGAACGCTTCGAACCACAGGCAGTTATCGATATTGCAACACTAACCGGAGCCTGTGTTGTTGCGCTTGGCGCCCACGCTACTGGGCTGTACGCCAATCACGACGCACTCGCTGAACAGCTTTTGGCGGCGGGCACCGACACCCACGATCGGGCCTGGCGAATGCCGCTGTGGAATGACTATCAGAAGCAGCTAAATACCAACTTTGCCGATGTCTCAAACCTCGGCGGCCCTGGTGGCGGCAGTATCACCGCGGCGTGTTTCCTCTCCCGCTTTGCCGAAAAGTATCACTGGGCACATCTGGATATAGCGGGTACAGCCTGGAACAGCGCACCCAAGGGTGCTACGGGGCGGCCGGTACCCCTGCTTACACGTTACCTGATGGATCGCGCAGGGAAATAATCGATGACGCGTGTTGGCTTTTATGTCATTCAAAACAATGCAGCAGCCGCCAGGCTCAATGTCGCCGTGCGGCTCGCTGAAAAAGCCTTTGCGCAGGGAATGCGTATTTATATCAACGCCGACAGCGAGCAACAGGCCCGGGCGCTGGACGAGCTGCTATGGAACGCACGCCCGACCAGTTTTTTGCCCCACGGCCTGACCGGAGAAGAACATTCCGAGAAAATAGCCATCGGCTGGGGCCAGGAGCCAGACACGCACGATGACCTTCTCATCAATCTGAAGCTGGGCGTCCCAGCCTTCTTCGGGCGTTTCCGTCGAGTCGCCGAAGTCGTCACGCAGGACCCGGAAAGCCTGGCGGCACTGCGCGAATCCTGGAAGTACTACAAAGAACGCGGATACGAACTGGAAAAGCACGATTTGTAGCCGATATCCCGTTCAATTTCGCGTATAATTGCGCGCTTTGAAAAACCTCACTGATTTAGCCGGAAATCCGATACAAATGGACAAAACATTCCAACCTGCAAACATTGAAACCCGCTGGTACGACGAATGGGAAGCAAAAGGCTATTTTGCACCCCAGGGCGGCGAACAGGCCTACAGCATCATGATACCGCCACCCAACGTCACTGGGAGCTTACACATGGGGCACGGGTTCCAGGAAGCTATCATGGATGCGCTGATTCGCTATCATCGCATGTCGGGATTCAACACCCTGTGGCAGGTTGGCACTGACCACGCTGGCATCGCAACGCAGATGGTTGTGGAGCGACAACTGGAAGCACAGGGTGTTAGCCGCCACGATTTGGGACGTGAAAAGTTCATCGAAAAGGTCTGGGAGTGGAAAGAAGAGTCCGGCGGCACTATCACCCAACAATTACGCAGACTCGGCTCATCCCTCGATTGGTCGCGCGAACGATTCACCATGGATCCGGGTTTATCGACCGCTGTGCAAGAAGTGTTTATTCAACTCTATCGCGAGGGCCTGATCTACCGTGGGCAACGACTCGTGAACTGGGACCCTGCCCTCCACACCGCTATCTCGGACCTGGAAGTTGAGTCGGAAGAAGAAGACGGCTTCCTATGGCATTTCCGTTACCCCCTGGCAAATGGTGAGGGCCACTTAACAGTTGCGACTACCCGCCCGGAAACCATGCTCGGCGATACGGCTGTAGCGGTTCATCCAGACGATGCCCGCTACCAGCACCTTATTGGGCAAATGATTGAATTGCCCCTGACCGGGCGTCAGATTCCCATTATCGCCGATGATTATGTAGACCAGGAATTCGGCACCGGTTGCGTTAAAATTACCCCAGCCCATGATTTTAACGATTATGAGATGGGGAAACGCCACAAGCTGCCTCTTATCAACATTTTTGATGACAACGCAGCCATCGGCCCGGACGCCCCGGAAGCCTATCGCAAGATGGATCGATTCGACGCCCGCAAACAGGTCGTTGCTGATCTCGACGCACTGGGTTTGCTGGAAAAAGTCGATGACCACAAACTTAAGGTCCCCCGCGGCGACCGCTCCAGAGTTGTCATCGAGCCCTACCTTACAAACCAGTGGTACGTTGACGCAAAGAAGCTGGCGAAACCCGCCATAGAAGCAGTGGAACAAGGCGATATAAACTTTGTTCCCAAGCAGTGGGAAAACACCTACTTTGCCTGGATGCGCGACATACAGGATTGGTGTATCAGCCGTCAGCTTTGGTGGGGACACAGAATTCCGGCCTGGTATGACGACGAGGGCAACATTTACGTCGGTGAGAACGAGCAAGCGGTTCGCAAAGAAAACGCATTGGATGATTCCGTGAATCTCAGGCAAGACGACGATGTACTGGACACCTGGTTTTCTTCAGCACTGTGGACATTTTCTACGCTGGGATGGCCTGAAGAATCTGAAGACCTGGCGATCTTCCACCCCAGCTCAGTGCTGGTCACCGGCTTTGACATCATCTTTTTCTGGGTCGCGCGGATGATCATGATGACTCTGCACTTTCGCAAAGAAGTACCTTTTCACACTGTCTACGTGCATGGTTTGGTGCGCGACGCAGAAGGACAGAAAATGTCCAAATCAAAGGGCAATGTTATTGACCCGATTGATTTGATCGACGGAATAGACCTACCGGCACTGGTAGCAAAGCGCACCGCGGGCATGATGCAGCCCAAGCTTGCCAAAAAAGTTGAAAAAGCCACTCTCAAACAGTTCCCGGACGGCATCGATGCCTACGGTACAGATGCACTGCGTTTTACTTACTACTCACTGGCCTCTACCGGTAGGGACATAAAATTTGATATCGGACGCATCGAGGGTTACAGGAATTTCTGTAACAAGATATGGAACGCCACTCGCTATGTATTAATGAATTGCGAAAATGAGGACTGCGGAACCCAGATAGAAGCAGACGTTGATTTAAGCCTGGCAGATCGCTGGATCATCAGCAAATTGCAGGAGACAGAAGATAACGTTGCCCGGGCCGTGGCCAACTACCGCTTTGATCACGCTTCGCAGGCTCTATATGAATTTGTCTGGAACGAGTATTGCGACTGGTATCTTGAACTGTCCAAACCCGTACTTTGGGATGACAACGCCTCCGAGCAGGCAAAGCGTGGTACGAGACGCACCCTTATTCGGGTGCTGGAAACGTGTTTGAGGCTCCTGCACCCCTTCATGCCATTCATCACCGAGGAAATCTGGCAAACAGTTGGACCACTGGCTGGGAAATCGGGCGACACGATCATGCTACAGCCCTACCCCGTAAGCGATCACAAAGCCATGGACAAGGCCGCAAACGCAGATATAGAATGGCTAAAAGACGTGATTGTAGGTATTCGAAACATACGCGGAGAAATGAATATTTCTCCGGCCACAGAACTTACAGTGCTTTTGAAAAACGGCTCGGAGCAAGATAAAACCAGATTGGAAGCGAACCGACAGTTCCTGACAAAACTGGCCAAGCTCTCGCAAATCAATTGGTTGGAGGCTTCCGAAGAAGCGCCTGTTGCAGCGACTGCACTGGTAGGCGGTCTCGAAATCCTGGTCCCCATGGCGGGTCTTATAGACAAAGATGCGGAATTGGCGCGGCTCGCTAAAGAGGCCGACAAACTGGAAAAAGACCTGGCTCGACTAAAAGGCAAATTGAACAACGCCTCGTTTGTCGAAAAGGCACCCGCGGAGGTGGTTGCGAAGGAGAGGGAAAAAATGCTGGCACTGGAGCAGGCACTCTCGAAGTTGCAAGATCAGGAGCAACGCATAAAAAATATGTAATACAGGGTTAAAACAGTACTCGGCATACAAAATTCTGGCCTCTGTCGCCCCAGCAAAGCTGGCAGAGCATAATAAAAGCAAAAGCAAGATCCGAGGAAAAGAAGTATGAGTGAACGTGTAAGTGGCACAGTAAAGTGGTTTAACAATGCCAAAGGTTTTGGTTTCATCACACGTGGAGAGACCGAAGATGATGTCTTCGTCCATTTTCGTTCTATCCAGGGAGATGGCTACCGCTCCCTTGACGAGGGACAAGCGGTGGAATTCAAAATAGTTGAGGGCCCAAAAGGTCTTCAGGCCGAGGAAGTTTCCAAACTATAACAGCGTAAATGCAAGCGCCAAAGATCGCGCATAAACTGCAATATGTCATGTCCGTGAGTCTCTGGAGACTTTCAAGGGCAATTCCCATACGCTCAGCAACAAAATTCTAGTGCTCTTGGGCCTATAAGGCCTTCTATCGCGCTGTTTTAGTGGTAGACTTTCGCGCTGTATTTCGCCCACCATTTACGAGAGGAAAATTATGAGTCTTTTTGGAAAGCTTGTTATCAGCTTAATCATCGCTGCCGCCGCTGCCGCCTTATTCACTGCAATCGATCTCCAGGCTACCTATATCAATTTATTTGCCGCATTTGCTGTGGCCACCATCGCTACCAGTTTACTGGGATCAATCAAAGCCAATTCTGCTGGCGCAGCAACTGCTGCGAGCACCACCCCCACTTCAACCCCTAAACAGGCCAAGACCAAGAGCCCAAAACCGCAAAAAAGTGCAAAACCAAAGCCCACTGGCGGAAAACGTGAAGAGGGGGAAGTAAAATGGTTTAACGTATCAAAGGGTTTTGGATTTATCACCCGGGATAACGGCGAGGAAATTTTTGTTCACTTCAGATCGATTCTGGGTGAAGGCCGCCGCAGCCTGCGCGATGGCCAGCGAGTGTCGTTCGTTGTAGCCGACAGCGACAAGGGCCTGCAGGCAGAGGAAGTCGACACCGCAGAGAAATAGGCGTCTGACGATGAGGTGCCCGGTTTAAGCACTGGCGCGCTGCTTGAGCACCTCTTCCCAATAGGCCTGGATCATTTTTGCGCCTTGAGTCAATGTATCATCCGTGGACAATGTGCTGTCCTCCAGTGCCAACTCAACAACTGCATACCCCATCTCCACACTCAAACGCGCCTGCATAACCAACGCTTCATTCACCTGCCAGTCAAACATTTCACCCAAAACGACCGCAAATTGCTCGGCCACGAGTCGGTTGGAGGTTAGACGCACTTCCTGCAAAGGCCCCACCGCTCGCAATGATTGAATGATTTCCAGCCCTGCCAGTTGGCTATTGGTTATCTCATAGGTCGCACGCAATAACAGCTCAATACTCTGCAGTAATACCGCCGGCTCGCGCACATCTACATTTTTTTCAAACCACTCCAGGACAACGTCGTTTTGTCTGTCCATCATGGTCGCACCCATGGCGTGTAAAACCGCATATTTATTGGGAAAATATCGGTATAAGGCGGGCACAGTAATGCCCGCTCGCTCGGCCATAATATTTGTGGAGATTCGCTCCACACCAACTTCAATCAAAAGCTCAGCGGCGGCGACGAGGATACGCTCATAGGTGCGCTTTGCGCGCTCCTGGCGTGGTTTGTTCTTCTCAAGAAGTTCAACTTGACGGTTTGCTGAAGTCATTTACCCCTCCTATGAATCCATTACTGCGAAGTGATTGTTTGAACGTGGTTCTAAACTGTATAGAAGCCTGATCCAGAGGGCTCAGATCATCCAGCGCAATTTTTCAGTACTATGTGTTACGCGCTAAACTATCATCCTGGTCCCTTTTTCCAAGACAGTCACTCTGGAGCATTACAAAGGGGGCGCAGCCATGTAGATGCCGCACTGTTTATGTAGTATAGCGAATTTTTTGAACCTCGCGACGAGTTTTCCGCTACCATTGCGCAACGCGCCAAAACCACACCCATCCGGATTAACTCTTCATAACAAGTTGACATCGTGACCGACAAAAAAACCAACGAATATCGCTTTCGCGGTGTGACCATGCCCAAGGCATCTCATCCCGTCATCCGCAGAGTCAAACGCCAGGAAGCGCTCCCCTCCATACACGGTGACAAGCTGTGGAAATCCAGTTTTTTACTCATAGACTACCTCGATCAACATCGGCCCGAGTACTGCGAATCTGTTCTGGACGTGGGCTGCGGCTGGGGGATATCCGGCATCTGGTGCGCGAAAACACTGGGAGCCCAGGTGACTTCAGTCGATGCAGATAGCAATGTATTTCCCTATCTCAACGCGGTGGCACAGATTAACAATGTCAACATCCTGGCCTTAACATCGCGCTTTGAAAAACTCAGCAAGCGCCAACTGGCCGAGTTTGACGTGCTGATAGCGGCGGATATCTGCTTCTGGGATGAATTGGTTAATCCCGTGTTCAATATGATTAACCGCGCCGTGGATGCAGGCGTTAAGCACATCATAATTGCCGATCCAGAGCGTTCATCTTTTTTCGATATGGCGGAACGCTGCATGCACAAACACTGTGCGGAACTCATTGAATGGAACACCAACACACCTGTGTCAGCGCGTGGCGCTATTATGGTCATAGAAAATGCCTGATTCGGCAAACCAGAGAAATACCTAATGTCAGTCGACAATCATTTCGTATTTCCGAGTAACTTTCTCTACAGCTTCAGTTTCTCCGATGGCGTAACGGGGCCTGAAACGCGTTGCGAGCAGCTTGCGTCGCATCGCTGATGCCAAGCCCGATTCTTCAGGGTTAACAGCCCATACCTGAACACCCCGAGGTTTACCGCGGCTGGAAACTGAATATTCTGCGGAAAAAAGTACCCGTCGCTGCCCTGCGATGGGTTTTTGGGGCAGCCAGAAAACATCGGCAGTGGGCAGTTCCGCTGGGCTCCCCATCCAGCTATCTAGCAGCGCATGATCGCCAGATTCCTGCAGCGTTTTCACTACCTGCGCGTAAGCCCGATTCGCGCTACGATAATCACTACTCCACTGGTGCCAGTCACCGAGTTCAAGATACGCCCCGGCCAGTTCTTGCGCATCGCCGATGCTCGTTAAACGCGCCACCAGCCCCTCTAGCAGAATTCGTCCGCGCGAACTACTGGTACGACGAATACTGTCCAATCGCTGCGTTTTAAAATCCACGCCCTGCATCTGGTTCGATTGCATCGCGTTATTTGTACCAAATCCATACAGTTCGTCAGGTGGGTCATACTCGGACTCTAAAAGGTACAAGTTGCGAATTTGGCTCAAGACCAACTGTCGATACCAGTAGGGCGTAATGTCAATGGACTGCGCTGCGGCATCCACTATCTGTGCATTGAGATGGTACAGCTTGAGCAATCGTTCTAGCCGATCATCCTCAAGAGTCAAGCCCAGTGCCTCACGCTGCCAGCGCAGGTACTCCAACGCTGCCCTTAGACGCAGCTCGGTAAAGGGCGGCTGTCCACTACCATAGAGCCTGAAAAAATACTCATAACGCTCATCCAATGCCTCCGTGTCACCCGACAGCCTGTAGGCATCGAGTAAGTTGCGAACCAATGGGATTTGTCGCTCACTGTATAGGCCGTCGTTCACCCTCACCACATGCAGGGCGCGCTGATAGTAACCTAAGGCTTCGGCGTATCGACCCAAATCGAGGTAGTACGCACCCAGGGCAGACAGGGGCTCGGCCAGCGAGTCTGAATAGGGCCCGTCGTGCAAATCTTCCAGCTGTGTTAGATAGGCCTCTTTATCCACCTCATCTGTTTCGCCTTCGAATCCAGACACCCTGGCTGGCCGGCCATCGTGTAGACCCTGCCCATAACGGAAATAGTCCTGGCCATAGGGTACCGGAGACTGCCCTGACACCAACGGCGCAGTGATAACCGCTGCAAGGAAAAAGCAAAGACGCCATCCGATAACTCTATTGAACACTGGAAATGTAGTGCAATTATTCGCATTGTTGAGCAATTTATAACCACTTACCTAGTCTGGTACAGCCAACAATGATATAACGTTCGCCCCTGATGCTCACCCAATAAAAAGCATAGTTAATACGCATTAACTACTGGTACCCATACGGACTTCATTTCTCAATTGAAGACCAATTCGAGGCAGGCAGCCAGGGAATGAACTAAATTTAATTGAGTAAATCAGGTGCCGGCAGGGCCAGTAAAATATGAAACAGCTTGGAATACTAGACAGCGCTTTCCTAAATCTTGAACAAACCAACACGCCGCAGCACGTCGGTGGAATGGGGATTTATGATCCATCCACAGCAGCGGACGGCTTTGTTCGCTTCAAACAGGTTATTTCCACATTCGAGAGGCGTCTGGGCGAAAATCCCCTATTCCGTACGCGATTAATTGAAGTGCCCGGTGGTCTGGACCGACCCTACTGGATAAAAGACGCCAACTTTGACGTGGAGTTCCACCTGCGCCACATTGCTCTGCCCTACCCTGGAGACTGGCGCCAGTTGTGCATTCAGGTGGCTCGCCTGCATTCTCGGCCATTGGATCTGTCCAGGCCATTGTGGGAGGCCTATATCATAGAGGGCCTGGACAATATCCCGAACCTGCCCAAAGGTAGCTTTGCCGTCTATACCAAAATGCACCATGCGCTGGTGGACGGTGCCGGTGGCGCCAATTTCATGTCGGTACTGCATGATCTGGTTGCCAATCCTGAACTCGCCGATGAACCCGAAGCCGAACCACGACTGGTGGACAATGAACCCTCCCGAGGAGAATTGTTAGCCCGCGCCTCTATCAACGGCGTCAAAAATACTGGCCAGCTGCTTGTTGGGACGGTAAAAAACACTCGTGACATGGGCAAATACGCACTACAAATTGCACGCAAGGAAATACCAGCTCCCGATGTATCGGCACCGAAAACCTCGCTAAATAATCCGGTCGGCCCACACCGGGTATTTGACGCCGCTGAATTCCCGCTGGGAGGTTTTAAAGACATCAAGGACTCGGCCGGCGTAAAATTAAACGACGTGGCGCTCGCCGTGATTGGGGGTGCCCTGTCGAGATACCTCGAAGCGAATAACGAGTTCCCGGAGGGCTCACTGGCCGCCAGCCTACCCCTGAATATGCGCACACGCCGGGGGGTTACAGACGACAATAACCAGGTTGGTTCAGTATTTGCCTCATTACATAGTGACATTAAGGACCCACTGGCCCGATTGAGCGCGGTACACGAATCAACGCTGGAAGCCAAAGAATATGGCGAAGCGAGCCCAATGGTGGATGTACTTAAATTGGCCGGAGCCTTCTCGCCGTTTATTGCCAAGTCCGTGGCCGGATTTTGGTCGCGCAATAATCTGTCAAAACATATTCCAGTCAATATTTCGACCGTAATATCCAATGTAGCGGGCCCGGACTTCCCGCTGTATTGCGCCGGTGCGCGTATGGTGGATTACTATGGACTGGGTGTGTTGACACCAGGCATTGGTATATTCCACCTGGTATTCAGCTACTCAGGTAAGGTCACACTCTCAGTGCTGGCTGATCGGGAAATCATGCCTGACCCCGAGCTCTACCACGATTGTCTAGTGGCCTCTTATGAAGAATTGTACGCGGCCGTAAGCGCGCTTAAAGCCCCTGCCAATGCGTCAAAAGCAGATGTGAAAGCCAAGGCTAAAATTGAATCACCAAAACGCAGTAAACCAACTGCGTCCAAACCCGCAAAGGCGAAAAAAGCGGCAGCCAAACCAAAAGCAAAAACCGCCGTCGCCAAGCAGGCTAAACCCAAAACCAAGGGCAAAGCCGCCGTAAAGGCACAAGCAAAAGCGGCCAGCAAGAGCAAACCTGCAGCCAAAGCCAAAGCCAAAGCAAAGACTAAAACCAAAGTGGCGGCAAAACCCGCAGCCAAAACCAAGGCTGCCAGGCCTAAAGTCGTAAGACGAAAACAGGTCAGCGCCCCCAAGTTAAAGGCCTCAGCAAAATAACATTACGCGCCACAGTAGATTAAAACCGGGCCAGGTGAACTCCTGCCCCGGTTTTTTTTCGCCGCATAGCTTGGCGGGCATAAAAAAACCCGCCATAGGGCGGGTTAAAAATAACTCTTGTGGACCTGAATGGTTTGGCAAACACAGGGGACTTAACCTAGCTGTATTACCTGCTCTTTAATGGGGCAAAAGAGCGTGTTTCCGAGTTGCAAATAGATTACCGAAGACACTGATATACATCCAATGTATTATTAGCATGTTTAGTATGAATAGAATTCATAAAGGTAGTTTATGGATACCAAAGAACTTTCCAGAATTGATCTTAACTTATTGATTTCATTTCAGGTTTTGCTAGAGGAACAAAATGTCTCCAGAGCCGCAGAGCGCCTTTACATCACACAGCCGGCAATGAGCAAAACCCTGTCCCGATTGCGTCAGACCTTCGACGACCCACTATTTATTCGCAGCAGTCACGGCATGCAGCCCACGCCCAGAGCGCAAGAGTTAGCCGGAAATCTCGGCGGCATACTGAACAATATTACCCAGCTTATCGCGCCAACGAGCTTCGACCCCTACTCCTATAGCGGAGAAATCACCCTCGCCCTGTCTGAGTACATCGGGGTGGCGCTATTACCGCCACTGATTCAAAAATTACACCATCTGGCGCCCCGGCTAACCATCAGGACCATCACCAGAGTAGAGAATCAGCTGGAAGAATTAGGCCAGGGAAAGCTGGATTTCGCCATACAGATAGATCGGGCCCAATATCCGGATGACTATCGGGTGACCAGAATCGCCAGCAACCCATCGGCAATACTGGTTCGCGATGGCCACCCCCTTAGCAAGGGTAAAATCACTTTGAATCGACTGGCAAATTACCCTGTTATACGTTTGTACATCTCAGATTTGGAGCAAATCGAAATAGTACGTTCCTCCGACACTTTCAACCGGGTACGCAGCCCAAATCAGGGCTGCCTGGAAACATCACATCTGCTGACGTCACTGGCGGTTTTGCGCAGCACCGACTATTTTATGCCTGGCCCCGCCTATATACTACAAAATACGGCGGTCACAGGAGGCATCATCGCGCTGCCACTGCCGGCGGGTGAAGAGTACAGCATGGACTACATGCTGGTAGCACACCACCGAACTGCCAGCTCCCCGGTACACCAATGGTTCTGGCAACAGATTGTCGATACACTTACCCCCTCCCAGAGCACAGCACCAGAAACCCAATCGTAACCAGAGCGATAAAACCATTGTGAATACCGCCGCGGACAAGAGGCAAGAATTCCAGGTATGGATTGACGCCGATGCATGCCCAAAAGTAATCAAGGAGATCCTGTTTCGTGCCGCACAGCGACTGGGATTTCAACTGACTCTGGTTGCAAACCATGCGCTCACCACACCACCTTCACCCTTTATAAGCGCCCTACAGGTGTCATCGGGTTTTGACGTCGCCGATGACTATATCGTCGAGCACGTCAGCGCCGGTGATATTGTGATTACTGGAGATATCCCACTGGCGGCTGACCTGATTGCAAAAAACGCACTGGTTTTAACGCCCAGGGGTGAACGCTTCACCACCAACAATATTGGTGCCAGGCTGAACATGAGAGATTTCATGGAAGACATGCGCTCTACGGGTGAAGTGCGCGGCGGGCCGGCGCCACTGAATCACAATGACCGCATGCAGTTCGCCAATGCCCTGGACCGCCTGCTGGCACAGCGCACAATCCCTCCAAAGAGCACACACAAACAATGAGCAAGAAAAAGCGACGCGATATTCCCTGTTTTCAAACCCCGATCATCGAAACCCACTGTCATCTGGATTATCTTGAGAGCAGCGAATTGGCGGCAACACTCAAAAAAGCCGAAGAGGTCGGTATTGAGCGCATTATTACGATCGCCGTTTCAACTGATAATTTGGCCAAAGTGATGCAGCTGACCCGCTCGGCGGCCAACATATGGGGGACCCAAGGTATACATCCTCACGAGGCGGAAACATGGAACAGCGACGTTGCGGCGACTGTTAGAGAAGGCAGTGATGACCCCCGGATTCTGGCCATCGGCGAAATAGGCCTTGACTACTTTTACGACCACGCCGATAGAAAGGTACAACAAGCGGTCTTCGAGGAGCAGCTGCAGATCGCTGTTGATCAAAAATTGCCAGTGGTTATTCATACCCGGGAGGCCGATGAAGATACCCGCAGTATTTTGCAGAACTTCAGCAAAAGTCTGTCTGGAAACGGCGTTATCCACAGCTTCACTTCTGGTCTGGCACTCGCCGAATTCTGCGTGGCTGAAGGGTTTTGTCTCGGCTTCAACGGAATAACCACGTTCAAAGCGGCAGACAATGTTCGCGATGTGGTGGCAGCGACTCCTATAGAAAAAATCGTGCTGGAGACGGATGCCCCCTACCTCACGCCAGTGCCCTATCGGGGCAAAGCAAACGCCCCTTTTTACCTGCCATTTATCGCCGAAACCGTGGCCAAGCTGAAAAATTGTGAGATAGAGCCATTTTTAAGACAGGTCTATGACAATAGTGAAACCCTATTTTTTGACAAACAAACGACAACACAATAGGTGCTACACTACGCGCCCTCGCCAAGGGCGCAGGGAAATAACATCAGCTTCAGGACACACAGGCTCAAATGGAATACATTATCGGACAACGCTGGGTAAGCCACGCAGACGCGCAACTCGGTCTGGGCATTATTGTCGAAGTTGAAGGTCGCAGGGTTACAGTCACTTTTCCGGCGGTTGGCGAAGAGCGAACTTACTCCCTGGACAACGCGCCTCTGACCCGTTTGCGCTTCAAGGCTGGCGACAATATTTCCACCATTGATGATGTTGAACTGAAGCTAACGGCGGTTGAAGAGCACAGCGGGCTGCTGTTTTATACGGGCAATGATCACCACGATAACGAGGTCACTGTTTCTGAATTGGAACTGGATTCATTTGTCCGCTTAACCACCCCCCAACAGCGATTACTCAACGGACATTTCGACAAAAACAACCAGTTTGCACTTCGATTTGCAACTTTCGAACAAACCGATCGATTACAGCACTCCAGTGCTCGGGGGCTGATGAGTTCGCGTACAAACTTGCTTGAACACCAGGTTTATATCGCCAATGAAGTGGGACGCAGACATGCCCCAAGAGTACTCCTGGCCGATGAAGTGGGACTGGGGAAAACCATTGAAGCGGGCATGATTATCCAGCAGCAATTGCTTACCGGCCGAGCAAGCAGAGTGCTGATTATCGTACCATCGAGTCTGCAGCATCAATGGCTGGTCGAAATGCTACGCCGTTTCAACTTGCACTTTGCACTGTTTGACGCCGACCGTATCCATGAGATGGAAGAAGAAAACCCTTTCGAAGCTGAGCAACTGGTTTTGTGCTCTCTGGATTTATTCGTCGAGCGTGAGGATCTAAAGGCCCAGGCTCTGGCGGCCGACTGGGATATCGCGGTCGTAGATGAAGCCCATCACCTGCAGTGGTCCGAGGAGCGCGTGGGCGAGGACTATCTGTTCATCGAAGCTCTGGCAAAGCGTTCAGCAGGATTGTTGTTACTGACAGCCACTCCCGAACAAATCGGCCAATCCAGCCACTTCGCCCGATTGCGCCTGCTCGACCCTTCGCGTTTTCACGATCTCGAAACCTTCCGGCAGGAGGAACTGAACTATCGCCGATTGGGCGACATGATCGAAGCAGTTGAACGTGGTGAAAGACCCGCTGAGCTGCCCGATGACCTGGCCGAGGGTGAAGATTCGCAAACAATTATCGCCAGCATGCTGGATCGACACGGCACTGGCCGGGTTTTGTTTCGCAACACCCGGGCCGCCATCAAGGGGTTTCCCAAGCGGGTAGTTCACTCCTATCCGCTTGTCGCACCTGAGCAATACACCTTGGCCCAGGTGGACCTGGAACAAAAGCTGCACCCTGAAGAGCCCTACATAGACGACAGCTGGCTGGAGTTTGACCCACGTGTGCAATGGCTGGAAAAAACGCTTAAGGAACTGCGCCCAGCGAAGGTCCTGATCATTTGCGCGCAGGCCAAAACAGCGTTGGATCTTGAGCATCACCTTCACATGCGCGCGGGAATCCGTTCTGCGGCTTTTTATGAAGGCCTGTCGATCATTGAACGTGACAGAGCCGCCGCGTACTTTGCCGATGAAGTCGGCGGCGCACAAACACTGGTGTGCTCTGAAATTGGCAGCGAAGGGCGAAACTTTCAGTTCGCCCATCACCTTGTGTTATTCGATCTTCCCCTCAACCCCGATCTCCTGGAACAGCGCATTGGCAGACTCGACAGGATCGGGCAAACGCAAGACGTGCAAATTCACGTGCCCTATCTGGAGCATACCGCACAGCATACACTGCACGACTGGTATGACCGGGGTATGAATGTATTTCGTGAAAGCTGTTCCGCCGGGTATGCGATCCTCCAATCATTTGAACAGCAATTGTGTAAACAGCTGATCAAACGCACCGACGAGTTTGAAGAACTGGTACTGGATACCGCGAAATTTACCGAGCAAACAAGAGATGAACTGCGGGCCGGGCGCGACAAATTGCTGGAAAGAAACTCGTGCAAAGCTGAGGTAGCCACCGCGGTCATTGACGAGATAAAACACCATGAAGAAGGAGAAGCTTTACAAAACTATCTTGAAGCCCTATGTGAGACCTACGGTGTAGACAGCGAATTTCACTCTGAACAGACCCTTATTTTGCGCCCATCAGAGCACATGTTAACCGGCCATTTCCCCTACTTGAAAGAAGAAGGTACAACAGTCACTTTCGATCGTGAGAAGGCCCTGTCCCGAGAGGATATGGAATTTCTCACATGGGAGCACCCCATGATCGTAGAGGCTATGGAAATGGTGCATTCCACGGAATTGGGCAACGCTGCGATTGGCACCATAAAACTCAAAGGCATTGCCGCCGGTACGATGTTGCTCGAGTGCCTGTTTACAGTTAATTGCGTGGCACCAAAATCATTGCAGGTAGAACGCTTTTTGCCCCTGTCTCCCATGCGCCTGCTGGTGGATGCACGCGGCAAAGATTTATCGGCCATTGTTCCCCACGATCGCCTTAACTCTCTTGTTGAACCTGTAAAGAAACCCACAGCACTGGCCATCATCAAGCAGGTATATCGCGAAGTAGAGACGAAAATGACGATGGCAACAACGGTGGCTGAGGAAAAACTGCAGGACATTCTGGCCAATGCCGAGAGCGATATGAGGGCGGGTCTGGGCGATGAGCTAGCGCGGCTCGAAGCACTGCGCGCCGTTAATCCATCGATACGCGAGGAGGAGTTGGAGCACCTGCGTTTTCGCATTGATGAGTGCGCGGTGCACATCACTCACGCCAATCTGCAACTGCAGGCCCTGAGGTTAATAATAACCACCTAGCCTAGCCTCGCCGCAGCCCCGCCCCTACCGGCCCAAAGACCAGGGCGAGGCTAACATCACAAACCTGCGCGCTTTTTTGCATCGAACAAGTCAGTGAACTGTTGCTCTTGAGAGGGTGACCGCGATAGATTTTAGTTTGCTTAAAAACTGGAATCCAGAAATGACCATCGATTTTTCCGCCTCATTGCAAGACATCAGCGACGATACCCTCAAAGCGGCCCTCAATGACGCCAGCATCCCCACCTTGATGTTATCTATGCTTCACATGAGTGGCGACGACACGCTTTTATCTGGCCCTATAAAGCCACAAGGTGTCTATATTAACGAGTTTCAGGGTTACATGTCAGAACCAGACAAGGCGTCTATTCGCGAGCAGGCCTTTAGCGTCATTAGCGATTTTCGCAACCGGGGTGGAGTTCTTCCGCAAGCCCCGTCCGCCGAGACCATTCACGCAATGATGCAATTTGTGGTTGCTCAAGATGTCCCTGCCGACTACGTACCTATGATGATGGAAGAGCTTGAACTGGACGGTCTGGATCAGCGCAGTGATGCCTGGGGTGAGGATGTTCCGGTACGCGCAAAAGAGAACTTTCCCGTTTTGGTCATCGGGGGCGGCATGTCGGGCGTGCTGGCGGCCATTCGGCTCAGTGAAGCGGGCATACCTTTCACCGTCATTGAAAAAAATGCCTCGGTCGGTGGTACCTGGTTCGAAAATCGCTATCCTGGCGCCCGGGTTGATGTCGCTAATCACCTCTACTGTTATTCCTTTCATGACGCGCATCACTGGAGTGCATATTTTGCCCAGCAGCCAGAGTTACAAGCCTACTTCGAAAGTTGCGTGGAGGCTTTTCGGGTCGGCGACTATTTCCGTTTCAATAGTGAAGTCACAGGCGCAAACTGGAATGAGGCCAAGACGCTTTGGGAGGTAACCATCCGCAACGCCCAGGGGCAAGTGGAAACACTGCAAGCCAGCGCGCTGATCAGTGCGGTCGGCCAACTTAACCGGCCCAACATTCCAGATATAGCGGGCGCAGACAGTTTTAAAGGCCGGACATGCCACACTGCCCAGTGGGACCCGAACATCGATGTGAACGGAAAAAAAGTCGTCGTTATCGGCTCCGGTGCAAGTGCTTTTCAGCTGGTACCTGAAGTTGCCAAAAGCGCCGCCAGTGTCACAGTATTCCAGCGTTCGGCGCCCTGGATGTTTGAAAACCCGATCTACCATGAACAGGTTCCACCGGGAAAAAAATGGTGCCTCGAGAATTTGCCATGTTATAGCCGCTGGTTCCGTTTTCTCATTTTTTGGCCGGCAATAGACGGCGCCTGGGAGACAGTCGTCGTTGACCCTGACTGGCCGCATCAGGATCGGTCTGTAGGTGAAGCTAACGACTTCGTGAGGCAGATGTTTACCGACTATATCAGCGGCCAGGTTGGCGATGACGAGGCTCTACTGGCCAAGGTAATTCCGGACTATGCGCCCATGGGGAAACGCACATTGCAGGACAATGGCAGCTGGCTCAATACACTGAAAAAAAACCATGTGGAACTGATTAATGATCCGGTTACACGCATCAATGAAACAGGCGTCGAGAGTGCAAATGGCCAGCGGGCCGAGGCAGATATCATTATTTATGCCACCGGCTTTAAAGCCAACAATTTTCTATGGCCGATGGAGATACGCGGTAGAGACAATCAGCAACTGTCACAGCAGTGGGGCGAAGAAGGTTCGGCCTTATTGGGAATCACAGTTCCCAATTTTCCCAATTTCTTTTGCATGTATGGCCCCGGAACCAATCTGGCATTTGGCGGCAGTCTGATATTTAACGGCGAGTGCCAGATCCGTTACATCATGGAATGTATCAAGTATTTACTAAAAAATGGCGCCAACACGCTCGAGTGCCGCCAACAGGCGCACGATGACTACCAGCAGCGCTTTCGGGAACAACATGCAAAGATGATCTGGGAACACGGCTCAATTAAACACAGCTTTTACCAGAACGCACACGGCAAGTGCACTGTGTTATGGCCCTGGAAAATTCTCGACATGTGGCAGCAAACCCAGACCCTTGACCCCAAGCATTACCTTATCAAATAGCACCGCTGGCCCCACCATTGATGGCAAGCCGCCTGTCAGATATCCGGCGCCGTCAATACGGGATTGCGCCGTAGGCGAATATCGTCCAGGCGGTGTTCGACAACATCGGACCATGGGTCTTCGCGCGGCGGCAACACATAAAACTGCTCATCTTTAATGGCCTGCAGTACCCGCTCCGCCAGCACCCTGGGAGGAGTCGACCCCCGTGTTGCATCGACAATCGCCGTATGGGCCAGTTCGTGCATGGACGTTTTATTTTCTACGCTCAGCTCGGAGGGCCTATTCCTGTAAGAGCGCGCTATTTGAGTATCGACCTGCTCCGGACACAAGCAGGAAACCTTAACCTGTGGCGCGCACATTTCAAGATCGAGATGAAGGCATTCACTTAAAGCCAGTGCCGCGTGTTTGGTCATATGATAAATCCCAGCCACGGGCAAGGTACATAAACCCGCCATCGACGATGTGTTGACCACATGGCAATCGTTCCCCTGACTAATCATCTGTGGCACAAAATGGCGAATGCCATGGATAATACCCCACTGATTGACACGAATCAGCCACTCATAATCATCTTCAGTGTGTTCCCACAACATGCCCCCGGTATAGACACCGGCGTTGTTGCACAACACATGAACTTCGCCGAAATTCTCCAGCGCGGCATTGAGCAGCGCCTTTACCGATTCGGAGTCACCTACATCAGTAACCACAGCGATGGCTGCAGCGCCCGCGGCACGAACTTCCAACAGCGCCTCCTCCAGTTTTTTGTTTTCAATATCGGCGAGCACTACATTCATGCCCTGCTCGGCAAAAATCATGGCCAACTCGAGCCCGATACCGCTGGCAGCACCCGTTACAACCGCAGTTTTGTCGGCAAAATCCTGCATTCTTCGTTTCTCCCCAGCCACTGAATAATTATTATTTTTAGCCCCATTTTTTATAGAGCACGCATATTTGTATCACCCCAATAAGCCTTCATGGAAGTAATTTTTCCAGCCTCGTTAAAACTCATCACATCCAGGGTTTCGATCACCATCGCGTCCTCCGCGCCCTTGGGGTAAGCGAGCATGCCGCAAGCACCCCAGTTTCCTCTGGCCCGCACATTTCCCTCCAGCTCCATTCGGCCCACACTCTCGCAGGCCATTGTGTAAAACTCTCGTAACGCCGCGTGACCCCGAGCCGGCTCAGAGCCCACTGGATCCTCCACCACGGCATCTTCTGAAAAAAGTGCCACCACTGCATCCAGATCACCGGCGGTGATGTTGTCTACATAGGCTTGCATAGTCTGGGCGATGTGCTGGTCGGTTAATGCTGTCATTGTGCCTCCAGGTGGATGTTGTGTTGATCACTATAATATAATACGATTGTCTTAAATATAATTTAGTCTAAAAGAACCGAAATATCAAGAAAATGCCTTTCCGCGCTAATTGGAAAAGGCACAACCAATCACAGCTGACTCGCGCTAGAATTACTCGTGCATTGGGCGCTTCCCTCACCTGTGCACGGCGTTATTCGCAAAGGCATTATGTCCGTTTTCTAAGAGGGCACGAAATTCGGTTCGCAACATCAAAAATTGTACCGGCTATGGAGAATACGCTATGAAATTTTGGCAAGCTGTAACCTGGGCCGAAACCGATCAATTGGTAGAGATTGCCAAATTTGCCGAGGATTTAGGCTTCCACGGTATTATGACGGGTGACCACGCGCTCTACCCAAAAGAAATGCGGCCGGATTATCCTTATTCAGACACCGGTTATCCACCGCAAACGGCCGAATCGGCGTACCCGGACCAATGGGCCATATTTGGCGCGATGGCGGCGGTGACAACGCGAATCAAGTTCACCTGTGGTGTGTACGTTTTACCTTTACGCCACCCCATTGAAGTGGCCAAAGCCTGCGCCACTTTAGCGATACTCAGTGAAGGAAGATTCATTCTGGGAGCAGGCGCGGGATGGATGCGGGAAGAATTTGACATTTACGGCGTGGACTTTGGTACCCGCGGTAAACGACTGGATGAGACGCTGGCCGTTCTGGAAAAACTGTGGCAACCGGGCATGGTGGAACATCACGGTGAATTTTTTGACTTTCCCAAGATCCAGTTAAGCCCGCCGCCAAATTACAAAATACCTGTTTATATCGGTGGTGCTAACAAGTTGGCGCTGAAACGCACCGCCAAATATGGCGACGGATGGATCGGCGCCGGGAACCTTCCCAAAGACGTGCCTGATCTGATGAAAGAACTTGAGCGTTTACGCGTTGAGGCCGGTCGAGATCATCTACCCTTTGAAACCATGGTAGGCCTGCATGCTCCCGTTGAACTGGAGACTTTCAAAAATATGGAAGGAAGCGGCATGACCTCCGGGCTAAATATGCCCTTCGCATTCAAGCTGGGAGAAAAATCGACACTGGATGAAAAGAAGTTTTTTATGGAAGACTTTGCCAAGCGGATTATTCGCCACTTCCCAGTCCAATATTAGCATCCACGATTGGCGGGAATGGCACTTATATTAGTTCCAGACATCCGTCCCGCGCCCCCTGGATCTCGATACGTCAGGCCGTCCCCTCCCGCCGGTTGGAACCCCACGCCCTCTGGGAGGGGACGGCCTGACGTATCGAGATCCACGGGCCGCTAGCCACTAGTCAATCCTGCGGGATTCGGGATACCCACAACGGGTAGCAGGCCCCGCCTGTCTTTACCCTCAGAGGGCGTGGGGTTCCAACCAATATAGTCCTTCCGTTCCGTTCTCTTCC
>JBALVT010000049.1:0-23055 GCA_036961345.1 Halioglobus sp. | reverse complement strand
AGTGGGATGCTATCTCCCTGAATTATACCTCGGGTACCACCGGCGACCCCAAGGGCGTCGTCTATCACCATCGTGGGGCCTACCTAAATGCTGTAAATAATGCACTGACCTGGGAGATGGGGCTGCGCCCGGTATACCTGTGGACACTGCCTATGTTTCACTGCAACGGTTGGTGTTTCCCGTGGACATTGGCTGCAACCCTGGGTACCACTATATGCCTGCGCCACGTAAGAGAGGATGCTATTTTTGCAGCCTTTAAAGAGCATGGCATCAGTCATTTTTGCGGTGCGCCAGTGGTATTAAATATGTTGGTTAATGCCCGAGATTCGCTTAGCTCAGGGACACCTGAAGGTATTAAGGTCATGACAGCCGGAGCGGCTCCACCAGCGGCAGTGATTCAGGGTATGGAGGCCATGGGGTTTGACGTGACTCATGTGTATGGCTTGACGGAAACGTATGGGCCAATGATAGCGTCCGCATGGCGCCCTGAATGGGATGATAAGCCGGAGACAGAAAAAGCTGCTTTGAAGGCGCGGCAGGGTATTGCTTCGGTTTTGTCTGGTGAAACGATGGTCGCGGATGCCGATACCCTGGAACCCGTACCCTGGGATGGTCAAACGAAGGGCGAAGTGTTCATGCGCGGCAATATCGTCATGAAGGGATATTTGAAGAATCCCGACACGACCTCGGCAGCATTTGCCGGTGGCTGGTTTCATTCCGGCGACATTGCGGTGTGTCACCCCGATGGCTATATCCAGATAAAGGATCGCTCCAAGGATGTGATCATCAGTGGCGGTGAGAATATATCCAGTATAGAAATTGAAGACGTACTGTTCGGGCATGCAGATATTCTCGAGGCCGCCGTTGTAGCTAAACACGACCCAAAGTGGGGCGAGCACCCCTGTGCCTTTGTTACTTTAAAACCCGGGTCAACCTTATCGTCAGACGAGGTAATTGAGCACTGCCGCGTCCATCTGGCGGGATTCAAGGTGCCCAGAACCGTAGTGTTTGGGCCTCTGGAGAAGACATCAACAGGCAAAGTGCAGAAATATCTGCTGCGCGAGAAGGCCAATTTGCTGTAACTTACCAACCTCAAATTACAACTAGTGCCAAGGACTTCCACATGCCCACTTTTTTAACCTCGCGGCAGATTCTGCTCATGCCCTTGTTTGTTCTTTTGATCGCTTGCGGGGGCCAGTCTGATGATACCGGCGCACAGGGCAATTCCGCGGCGAGTGAAGCGACGATAGCCGCCAACAAAAGCGTCCGGGAAGAGTTGGACTTCAACGATCAACAGGATTTTGAGGACGCCAGGCGTGGACTAATCGCTGCACCGGAGGGTTTAACGATTGAAGGCCCCGGTGGTGTCGATATTTGGGACATGCCCTCTTACAGTTTTATCGATGGGGAAGCGCCGGACACTGTAAACCCGAGCCTTTGGCGCCAAGCGACATTGAATAACATTCATGGGCTGTTTGAAGTTACCGAAGGTGTTTATCAACTGCGCGGTTTTGATCTTTCCAATATGAGTCTTATCAAGGGAGACACTGGTTGGATAGTCGTTGACCCGCTGACGACGCGGGAAACGGCTACCGCAGGCATGGCCTTCGTCAGAAAACATTTGGGCGACGCTCCGGTAACAGCGGTTATTTTTACACATTCTCATATTGATCACTTTGGTGGCGTGCTGGGAGTACTGGATGCGGCTGAAAATGTCGAAATAGTAGCGCCCGTCGGTTTTATGGAAGAGGCCACAAGTGAGAACGTGCTTGCTGGCAATACCATGAGTCGACGCTCCATGTATATGTACGGCAGTCGGCTGGAGCATTCGGCACGTGGCCACGTTGACTCCGGTCTCGGTAAAAGCCCTGCTTTTGGCAGCCCGGGTATTGCCGCCCCAACCCGGATAATTGACACGACCGGCGAAAAAGTTGTTCTTGATGGTGTAGAATTTATTTTTCAGAACGCGCCGGGTTCAGAGGCGCCAGCCGAACTGACATTCTACCTGCCAGAAAAGAACGCCTTTTGCGGCGCTGAAGTTGTATCACGCAATATGCATAATCTTTACACCTTGCGAGGTGCCAAGGTGCGCGATGCCAGGCTGTGGAGCCATTATATCAACGAGGCAATGAACCTGTTCCCGGATACGCAGGTCTATTTCGGTAGCCATCACTGGCCTATGTGGGGCAATGAAGCTATTACCGATTTCCTGAAAAAACAAAGAGACGGCTACAAATACATTCATGATCAAACCCTGCGCCTGGCTTCCCAGGGATATACGCCCAGGGAAATTGCCGATCAATTGCAGATGCCGGAAACATTGCGCAGCAGTTTTCCCAATCGCGGCTATTACGGCACACTGAAACATAACGCCAAGGCTGTTTATCAGCGTTACTTTGGCTGGTATGACGGCAATCCAGCGAACCTTGATCCACTTCCACCTGAAGAATCGGCTGTCCGCTATGTAAAGATGATGGGGGGTGCCGAGGAAATTCTTGAACAGGCAGAGTCCGATTTTGAAGACGGTGAATACCGCTGGGTAGCACAGATGCTCAATCATCTGGTGTTTGCAGAGCCTGATAACCAGGCGGCCAAGTCGCTGTTGGCACGAACATACGATCAAATGGGTTACCAGGCAGAATCCGGCCCCTGGCGCGATGTATATCTCACCGGCGCGCTGGAGTTGCGCCGCGGTGCCCCGGAGGTAGGTGCGGGTATCGCCAATGCAGTAGATCTTATTCGCGCAACGCCTGTGGACCAGTTTTTTGAGCTGATGGCCGTGATGCTCAATGGTCCCAAGGCGGATGGTCGAGAGTATATGCTCAATATCGAATTTACCGACCTACAGGAGAGCTTTGTTCTGGAGCTGGAAAATTCAGTGCTGCATCATCGCGCTGGGGTGGCAATTGAACAAGCCGATGCCAGTATTCGTATTACCCATGCCTTATTCGTAAAAATGCTCACGGGGGGTGCCGGTATTAGCGAAGTGTTGTTTTCCGACGAGGTTTCTTTTGACGGTGGCAAGGTGGGTTTACTGCGCTTTTTTGCCTTGCTGGACAGTCCTGATGAAATCTTTGAAATAGTTACACCCTAGGGATTGCTTGAAAAAACGTCAGTCATTGAATGGTTTTTTTTCAGTGATTGTTTTCATGCCGATGCTGAACGAGTCGAAATAGCCCGATCAACAATAAAATAAGTACCACGGCTAAAACGACGGCAGTTACAGGGCTCGCTACTGAGTAGGCACCAAGAAATGACATGCAGAAAGCGGTGGGATAGGCGCCGGTAATAATGGCGAGAAAAACTTTGCGGAAAGGCATAGGCGTTAGTCCGGCGACTATCACCAGGTATTCGGCCGGCCCGCCAATAGCCCTGCCTAGTGCCACAGCCATAAAGCCCCATTTTTGGTAAAAATGGTGGGCGCGTGCAAGATCTTTCTCGCCTACCAAAAACAAAGCGCCCTTCTTGCCCAGCGCCCGTGCTATTGAATAACCAATGAGCGCGGCCACAGTAGCTGCTGTACCACCAATAATGCCGCCCCATAGTCCGCCATATATGAGGCCCATAGTGAATATCGTCGGATCGGAGGGCAGGGGAAGAAGTGCGTCACCAATAATCATTGCTGAACCGGCCGCCCAGGCCCACTGGTCATAGCCTTGTAGCCACAGCTGGAATTCAGCGACGTTTTCGGGGAATTGCAAGCTGGGCCCTGCGGCCCAGACGATCAGAGCGCCGATGATCATAAACAGCGCTGGGATCAGCAGTATTCGCATGAATTATTTTCTCCAAACAGGATTCTTGTTTTTAGCTATTGTGTCGATAATTCAAGCGATTAGATAGTGATTGGCTGGCAAAAAGCTAGAGTGGAGTCTCAAGCCGGGTACCATTTCAACATGTCATTCAAAAGGAGCCTTTGGGCTCCCTGGTGGCTCTAGTTTTTGTAAGAAGAATCAATCTGCTCAATTTTTCTCACCATGGCATCAAACTCAAGTACGCCAGTGGGATTGCCATCCATTTGTATCTTTAACAAGGCTTCAGACTTTGCGCCAATCTCTTCGGAGATTGGAATATTGGGTTTGCCGGTAGCATCAGTAGCAATTTGGATTTCACAGGCTCTTTGCAGTAGCCACATATTCATAAACATTTCAGGAATTGTGCGGCCGCAAGTTAGCAGGCCATGGTTGCGCAGTATTAGCAAACTCTTGTTGCCAAGGCTGGCAAGCATGCGCTCCTTTTCATCGGGTGATACTGTTAAACCTTCAAAGTCGTGATAGGCCACCCGGTTATAAAGTAATACCGAGTAAAAATTGTCTATCCTCAAGCCGTCTTGTTGGCAAGCAACAGCCATGCCAGCATCTGTATGTACATGGCCTATGCAGTGCGCGTCTTCCCGGGCACCGTGAATAGTACTGTGTATTAACATACCTGCCGGATTGGCTTTGTAAGGTGAGTCGTCAATGACATTGCCATTAATATCAACTTTAAGCAGGTTAGAGGCTGTAACTTCGCTGTAGGCAAGCCCGTAGGGGTTAATAAGGAAGTGTGAGTCAGCGCCCGGTACTTTAACCGTAATGTGGTTGAATATTAGCTCGCTCCAGCCCAGGTGGTCGAAAACTCGATAGCAGGCGGCAAGCTGTACTCTCAAATCGTGTTCTGACTGGCTCATGGTTTTCACTCCGTGGGGCACTGGCAAGTTGGGAATTGTGTCCCGAATACGCTTTGCGCATCGGGATTTTTGGACATGGACATGATCAGGGTGTTAAGGCGGGCCTATTCACCCAATGCGATGAAGTGCACAAATCTTGTTGCCCGCCGGATCGCGCAAATACGCCAGATAAAGTTTGCCTGCTGCGCCCTCACGCACTCCCGGGGGCTCTTCGCAAGTGGTGCCACCGTTATCCAGGCCAGCCTGGTGCCAGGCGTCCGCAGTTGCGGGATCTTTTGCCGCAAAGCCTACGGTGCTGCCGTTACCCGCAGAGGCAGGTTCGCCATCAATGGGAATGCTGATGGAAAAAATGCCTGTAGGTGTGAAGTAAAAGCAGCGACCTTTATCGTCAATCACTCCTGGCTCGAATCCCATGGCTCCCAGGACTGCGTCGTAAAATGTTTTTGATTTCTGCATGTCATTGGTGCCGACCATCATATGGCTGAACATGTTTTTTCTCCTTGAGTGTTGGTTGATGTTTGGTGGTGAGCTTACATGATTTCTCGTTCCACATCCTCTTCCCACTGTGAAGGGTCGGGAATATTTGCCGCGGTATTGGATGAGTCGGCTGCTGTAGCCATCATGCCCGGATAGTATTTTGAAAATACCTCCATAATTTCCTCATAGGGTACATCAAGATGTTCGCCGCGGTCGTTAACGTATTCCATATGTCGGTTACCCGACTGATCAAACTCGTGATACAAGCTGTCTTTGGTTCCATCAAATTCCAGTGGTTGCAAATTGAACTTCTCGCATAGCGACAGGTTAAAGGCCGGGGTTGCCTTTAGCCAGTTGCCGTTTAGAAAGATAGAACAATAGCCATGGAAGTAGAAAATGTCGGTTTTCATGTTTTCGCGCAACCGCTCGGTGGACAAATGGTTTACCACGTCGGCAAAACCCAACCGGGCCGGGATGCCCGAGGCGCGGCACAAAGCGGCCAGTAAAACGGCTTTGGGTACACACCAGCCTTCGCCAGCTTTCAGCACCTCGGTGGCGCGCCAGTCCTCACGAGATGCGCCCATCGCATAGGGGTTGTATCGATATTGATCGCGCACGTGGTAGTAGAGCGAAACGGCGTTTTCCCGATCGGTTTTTTCAGGGTCGGTCAGTGAAAGAGCCAATTCGATGATTGCGGGTGCTTCGCTGTTCACGCAAGGCCCGGGTTGCAGGTAAAGATTCATATTTTCATTCATTGGCAAATGCTCTCAATAACCGGGACTGGTGTAAAGCGATAGAGGTTAATCTCCTTCCGACATTGCAATATCGACCCAGGTAGCCATTTTAATTGATGGACGCACTTAGCATGTTGTGCACTTGTGCACTGTAGCTGTCGCGTCGCTGCCAGTGCATGGTCCGGCCGATCACAGAGAAGCCAATATAGCCTCTTACCTTGGCGAAATTATCGCCAACCAGGCGAATGTAACAACGATAGGAATTACCACTGCCGGGGTCGTAGATTTCACCGCGCCAAAACTCCCCGTCAAACTGTAGCTTACTGGCTATCTCCATGCCAATAACGGGACGCTTGCGTGCTGATCTATTAGCGTTCTTGATGTCATGGCGCGAACTGCCCGGTTTGCCATAGCCATCCACGAGGGAAAACTCTGGTCGTAGCAGCGAGATAACTCGCCCTGTCAGGCCACCGTCTTTCCCAGTCGCTTCGATACGAACTATGGCAGACCCATCCGGAAGTACCCAGTCTCCTACCAGACCAGATTCATTTGCAGCGTTTACCGGGTTGGCTGACAATATCAGTAGACAGGTAGCGACGCCTAAAAAACAAAGTATAAATTTCATGCTGTTACCTCTATTGCTCGAGTGTTTTTGTCTTCGCCGTTTACCGCGCGCTGAAATTGCTCGCGGTAGTCTTCAAATTCTGTGCCCATCATGCGATCCCACCAGGTGAAGTACAGGCCGTAGTTTCCCCTGGCCCGTTGGTGATGCAGGTCGTGGTGGGTCACCGAGGTAAATATATCGAAAGGGCCATCAACCCAGCCCCGTGGGTGAAACTCCACACCTGAATGTCCCATGGCGTTACGAACGATCATGATGGCCAGGAATATGAACAGCACAACATGGTGTATGGGCATTATGAAGGCGGCGAGTGGAACAAAAAGGGCCATTAAGAACGCTTCCCCGGGTGCAAAGGCATAGGCAGCCCAGGGTGTTGGCGTGTGCGATCTATGGTGGGCCAGATGAAAAGTGCGAAATAGAGCCTTGTGGTGCATGAGGCGGTGTGCCCAGTAGAAATAGGCATCGTGCAGTATCAATAGCACCGGCAAGCTTATTATTGTATAGGCTAAAGAGTGGTTGCTGGCGTTACCGTAATATTGCAGGATGCCGGAGCGATCCAATTGTACCGTGACGAGTGCAACGGTGGCGTATACGCCGACTGTGAGTAGCGAATAGAATATTTCGCGCCGCACATCGCTGGGTTTGGCACGGCGAGCCTGGATTTTTCTGGTGCTGGAAAAGTGCCGAAACAGCCCAAACAACACCAGGCTGACGCTGCCGGCGCCTAGTAGATAACGCGCTGCATCGAATGCAAATACGGTAAGCCAGAGTTCTGCCAAGTCTTTCATGTCTAACGACCTCTCTTTGTTGGTGAGAGGCTAGTAGAGCGCAAGCGGGAGTTAAAACGCTTCCCGATAGCAAAAAAGGCTGGTGAATTCTGAAATTTGCACGTTTTTTAAGTAATCGGTAACTGATTCTGTCGATATTCGACCGGTGTTTGCCCATGGCGGGCCTTGAATGCTTTGTTGAAGGTTGTCATCGAGCGGTAGCCGGCGTCCATGGCGATGGTTAAAACTGGAGTGCGGGCGCTGTTCGGGTCGCGCAATTTGACGGTGGCTTCATCGATTCTGTAGCGATTCAAAAAGTCGTTAAAGTTGCGGTAATCCAGTACCTGGTTGATATGTTGGCGCAGGCGATGTTCGGGGATAGATACCGCCTGCCCAAGTGAGCGAATGGTCAGCCCCATATCGCGGTAGATATGATCTTGTTCCATCGCCGCGATAATACTGTCTATTTCCCTCTGGGTGGCAACCACGAGAGGGCTGGCTCCGGGCGTGCCTGCCTCGATCCTGGTTCGCTGTAATCCCCCCGGACCCATGAGGGCGAGAAAAGCGATAAAAAACAGCGTACTCAATGCTATCCCTGTTGAGTTGGCCACTTCTACCCACATGGGAACGGTGCCGCTGCCTATCAAGGATTCCACAACAACTACTGTCAAAATATAAGCGCAGACAATAACGGTTACAGCAATGCGCATACGCCTGCGCGGTTCCACCAGATCAGCGCGCCACTGGCGCAGGATTACGTAAAATGAATAGGTGAGAAGACCGGCCATCAATAAGCGGGAAAGACCCCCCATTATTGTATATAGCCGCCCGCTGTCGCCGGTAAGTAGCGGCAGGTACGAAGCTGCGTACCCCAGAACCAAATAAACGCAGCCCGCTATCAAGCTGGCGCGTTGCGGCCGCCTGTCATCTTCGAACATCGCCTGTGTGAACAGCAAAAAAGCCAGTGGTATGGTATCGGCGATCGCCGTTGAGAGGTAAAAAAGCGGGGTCTTACCCCACAAAAGCGGAGCCAGTAAATACCCGCAAATACCCAGTGAAAAAAATACCAGCATTTTTGCCAGATAATGGCGCCAGAAGATCACTGCGCAAACCAGCACCAGCGCACCAATCAGGCCAATCGATAGTCCGCGTAAAAATATAAACCACTCATACATAGGCTAACTGTGTCGTCTAGGGCGGGTCGAGTCAATATGATCACGGTTCACCGCGTAAAACTCTCTCGCCGTACTCTTGGGCCGTGATCGTGCCGCCGCCACTTGCAGCGCGGCCCTTGTCCGCTTCGGGAAGCGCATCTTGTATTAAGTCTATGCGCTTCCATGCGGGGAAAGGCTGGTTACCCTGCGCATCGGGCACATATTCAGAACTGGAGAGGCGCTGGTGTTTGTGAATATACCTGCCGCAATTCAGAAAAACAGAATCGACCTCAGCTCGAACTACCATCTGGGCGCCTGGAAAGGACTCCATCAAAGGGCCTTCTTTTACCAGGCTGGCAGATGCCTGAACTCTAACCCGGTGGGGCGTTTCAAAGTCCATAAACAACAGCCCGATTTTTTTGGCGGACTCTATATTTCCCATAGACAGAAACATCCCATTGCCGTCGTAGCTGGGAAATACGAGAGTTTTTGAATCGAGTACTTGAACAAAGCCAGGCGCGCCCCCCTTGTATGACACTGTGGGTTCCCCAAGTTCGTTGACGGTGGACAA
The DNA here is from genome assembly GCA_036961345.1 of Halioglobus sp. Lineage (GTDB taxonomy): Bacteria > Pseudomonadota > Gammaproteobacteria > Pseudomonadales > Halieaceae > JBALVT01. The sequence continues at coordinate 14,064 of JBALVT010000049.1, read as the reverse complement.
AAAGAAGAAGTCGCGCGATGCAATAAATGCTTCATGATCTTCAGGAATATCGTCAGTAATTATGATGGCGCTATGCACAGCAGCGAGCTGTTGTGTTCCGAATTCTTCCTGCATCTTGCGTTGCTCATCGGTATATATGTCGGTCATTGTGTATGTTTCCTCATGTTTTTTTCGAAACTCAGACACTGTTTGGATCAATATACAGTTTAATAGTTTGCATGCCAGAGCAAGCTGGCAATTGCATGTGATCTCTAGCCATCAAGCGTACGTATACACCACTAATATCTGACGGGAATACACTAATGATCATGAAAATAATGTTGGCGGGCTTTAAATCGTCTCTTCTTTTAATGCTGATTGGAGCGTCAAGCATGGCACATAGTATCGAGGAACCCGGATATCAGGTGGTTGAGTCTATTGATGCCATTGAGATTCGAGTTTATGCGCCGGTGGTCCAGGCGGTTACCAGCTTGCCGGATTCTGCTGAAAGCTCAGCGGGGTTTAGAAGGTTGGCGGGCTATATTTTTGGTGGTAATGACCAGGAGCAAAAAATAGCCATGACTGCACCGGTTCAGGAGACATTGGGGGTGGAAACTCCTGAAATGGCGTTTACCATGCCAGTCGAGTATACGCTGGATGATCTACCAACGCCGGCCGATGGTAGAGTCAGCTTGAGAATTGAGCCTGCCAAAACGGTTGCTGTGGTGCGCTTCTCCGGATGGGCCACGAGCTCTCGTGTTAGTCACTATGAGCAAGAGCTACGGGCTGTTCTGAACAATAACTCGATTCAGGTTGTCGGAGAGGCGTCGCTTAACCAGTACAATCCTCCCTGGACACTGCCCTTTCTGCGTCGCAATGAAATTATGATCGAAGTGGCTTCATCATCGTGATGAGAGCGTTGTCCCCAAACCTGTTAAAGGAGTTTTAAGTATGAAATTCGCTTACCACGCCACTATGTGTCCCGCAGACCAGTATGCGCCACTCGCTATAGCGATAGAAGCTGCGGGTTACGACACCTTCACGTTTCCCGACAGTATCTGTTATCCCCAGGAGGGGTCCGATGTCTATCCTTATAACGACGACGGTACTCGAGAGTTTCTGGATGGTGTGCCTTTTCTGGAGCCCTTTATCATCATTCCCTATCTCGCTGCGATCACAAAGAAGATTCGCTTCACAACATCTGTGATAAAGCTGGCGATTCGTCAGCCTGTCATCGTTGCCAAGCAACTATCCAGTTTGGCAGTTGTCACTGATAACCGTTTCGGCTTTGGCGTGGGCATTAGTCCCTGGCCCGAGGATTTTCTCGCCGCGCAGATTCCATGGGAAAAGCGCGGTAAGCGTATGGACGAGATGTTGGAGATCGTTCGTGGTTTGATGAGCGGTGAATATTTTGGTTACGAGGGTGAGATATTCCAGGTTGAACCACTCAAATTGTGTCCGGTACCGAGTGCTCCGGTGCCGTTACTGATTGGAGGTCATGCTCGGCCAGCACTGCGTCGCGCGGGCCGCCTTGGCGACGGCTGGATAGCGGCGGGTGCTTCTGGAGAAGAATTGAAGGTCATGATCGACCAGATCAACGAATTCAGAAAGCACTATCAGCGCGATCATCTACCGTTTGAAAATCATGGCATGACGGCTGAAGCCTTTTCCTTGGAGGGTTTAGAGGCGCTTGAGAAAATAGGTATTACAGAAGTGATTATCGCTTTCCGCAACCCCTATGAAGGCGGCGATGATAACCAGACTATAGAGGAAAAAATCGGCATGATTAATTGGTATGCTGAAACTATTATGCAGCCTTATCGAGAGCGTAACGGGGCCTGAGTATTCAGACTGCTGGGCGGGTAACTAATTTATGAGCGATCTGCGTGACGTACTGATTACGGGAGGTACCGGCTTTATTGGGGGGCACTTGTGCCACTTGTTACGTGCTCGCGGTTACAGAATTACCATTCTTACCAGGAACCCACAGGAACATTTAGCCGGTGCCTCGGAAGATGTGCGATTCGTTTCTTCTTTTGACCAACTAGAGGCACAAACCAAGTGGTATGGCGTAATAAACCTCGCAGGAGAGCCGTTAAGTGCCGGTCGGTGGAACCCTGCCAGGAAAAACATCTATCGTGCGAGTCGAATTGAGCTTACGCAGCGATTGAACCAGTGGATTTGCAGTTTGGAGCATTCACCGGCGGTGCTCTTGTCTGGATCGGCAGTAGGTTGGTACGGCCACTGGCAAGACGAGTCTTTGGATGAGACAAGCGATTCCCATGGTGGCTACGCACATCAGCTTTGCAGTGACTGGGAATCTGCCGCTATCGAGCAGTTACCTCCCCAAACCCGGCTCGTTCTGGTGCGCATCGGTATTGTGCTGGGGGCCGACGGTGGTCCACTGCCTGAAATGTTAGCGCCTGCAAAACTCGGCCTGGGAGGGCCAATGGGCAGTGGTAGGCAGTGGTGGTCCTGGATACATATTTACGATCTGACCCGTCTGCTCCTGTTTCTCCTTGAAACCGATGATGTGTCTGGCCCAGTTAATGCGACTGCCCCCAACCCTGTGACTCAGCGGGAATTTGCCAGTTTGTTGGGTGTGGTGCTAAATCGGCCGGCTTTTCTGCCTTTACCCGCATTCATAGCAGAATTGGCGCTTGGCGAGTTTGCCAGGGAGATTCTGCTTAATGGCCAACGGGTTTTTCCGGTTGTGGCGCAGTCGTGCGGATTTAGCTTTAAGTACCCGGAGCTGGGACCAGCGCTATCTGATATTTTGGCTTGCGACTGATCCGAGAGGGGTTGTATTGCGTAATTATCCTAAATAACATCTATGGGTGCGAGCAATGGAACAGAATAAACCGACAATTGGAATTGGGGCCTGTCTGGTAGGCCACAAAGTGCGATTCAACGGTGAAAGTAAGCGGAAAAATGCTCACATTAATAACCTGGAAGAGCACGCTAATATGCGACCCTTTTGCCCGGAAGTGGGCATTGGTATGGGGGTTCCGCGTGAAACGGTGCGATTGGTGGGCGATCTTGGGCAAGAGCGGCTTATGGACAGCGCCACACAAACTATAGATTACACAGAACCAATGCGGGCATATGCAGCGGACATAATGTCCGCTAACCCAGAGCTTGCAGGCTATATTTTGGTCAAGGGCTCGCCCAGCTGCGGTTTCGATCGCGTCAAGCGCTACAACGCCAAAGGCAATGCGGTTTTGAACGATTCGGTGGGTATTTTTGCCGCAGAGCTTATGAGGCTAGACCCGCTTTTGCCAGTAGAGGAAGATGGCAGATTGAACGATGCAGGCCTGCGCGAAAATTTTGTTACCCGGGTTTTCGCGTATCACGATTGGAAGTTATTTCGTGAGCAGCCCTTAAGTCATCACGGGCTAACTGAGTTTTGGTCACGCTATAAATATCTTTTGATGTCCCAGCATGTTCCCACCTATAAAGCGATCGGCAGATTGCTCGCCGATGCCAAAGTAAGGCCAGAGGAGAGCACCGCAGGTCAGTTTATCGAGCTGCTAATGTCTGGTCTGATGCATGTTGCAACACGGAAGTCACATACGAATGTATTGCAGCATATTCGTGGTTATCTGAAACAGAATTTGGAAAATTCTGACAAACACGAAATGGACGCTCTTATTATGCAATACCGCAGCGGCCAGGTCCCGTTGATTGTGCCGCTTACACTGCTGCGCCATCATTTTCGGCGTCATGAAAGTCAATACATTAGTAGTCAGGTGTATATGCAGCCTTATCCCGAACAACTTAGCTTGCGCAATCAGATTTAGTCCAGATGGGGTGGGCATGGCAGTGCTCGCTCAATAAAGAGGCCGTTAGTTAGCGGGGTCACGTGCACTGGTAGAACTCGTTTTTGTTGACAGCAACCTACAGTTGGCGAATGTGAATCTGGCGACGGGAAATTTATTGCGTATTGTGGCTACCCAAGGAGATAGCGTACTCTAGGCTACAGAACCAGTAGTAGTATCTTTCATCTTGGCTGCTAGCCAGGGGTTGTCGCACACATGCAAACAATGATTGAAAAACTGATGCCCTGGGGCCCAGTGTTTTTTGGCGGCCTGATTTTTGGCCCTATGTGGTCTGCGGCCCTCGGTGTTGATCTATCCATTACCATGGCCGTTGGCCTGGTCTGGGGTTTCATAGCTATGAAACGGGGGCGCTGGTTATGAGCATGGATCAAGAGCGTGCTATAGCGCAAAAGTACATCGGTGGATTTCCCTGGTTTATGGTTATCTGGGGGCTGGGGGGCTTTGCACTTTGGTTGAGTTTGTTCCCGCTAGTACACTTGGGTTATCTGCCTCTGTGGGCTGGTTTCGGGCTTTCCCTGCTTGCACAGGCCTATTGTTACTTACCCAGTCACGAGGCGGAACACGGCAATATTGGCCGGCCCAAGACCCGGTGGCGCGCTTTGAACGAATTCATCGGGCATACATCTATGTTCCCGCTCGGAATCCCCTATACATTGCATAGGGCTGTGCATCTCAAGCATCACGCCTACACCAATGACGACAGCAAAGATCCAGATATAGGCATGCGGGCAGACACTTTTTGGGGGGCGGTTTACAGGTCTGTTCGAAGCCGCCAGCCAGATAGTTTGGGCGGTCTTACGCCAGATGTTCTGGATGACAGCGCCCAGAAAGACCAGCTGCTGTGGGAAGGCTTTCTGGTGATGCGCTTTTGGTGGCTGTGCATGCTGGCGCTGTGTTGGAGTGGCCTGGCGCTGGAAGCGTTAATACTGTGGTGGCTGCCCCTGCAAATAGCCATGGTATACACGCAAATTACCCTGTCTTGGGCTCCCCACCATCCGATGCGAGAACAGGGGCGTTACCGCGATACCCGAATCTGGAAATCGCCCGTTGGAACGGTTCTCTCATCGGGTATGGAGTATCACTTTATCCACCACCTGTTTCCGTCTATTCCCCTGACCAGCCACCCGGCGGTATACCGGGAGATGAAACCGCTGTTGCACGAAGAAGGCATGCGGGTCGATGGCGATTTGTAACAGCCCCGGTTATACGTCCCCGCACATCTTCATCTAACGCTTGCTATATCCCATCATTTTTTTGGCCAGTTCGTTCATGTCGAGCGTGTCGGGCTTCTGCCTTGGCGGAAATTGCTGGAATGTGGTGAGAAACTTGTAGGATTCCATCGACGCGCCGTAGAGTATGAATATATGTTCGAAATACCAGCGCTCATACGCCCCGGATTCCTGGCGTGCTCGCTCAAATGGGTCTTGCCGAAGATTGAACAGGAAGGGCATTCGCAGCTGGGTAAATGGGTACTGCCAGACCGCGTTGCCGGTGGCCTCCTGAACAGAATACATGACCTTCCAGTCGCCCCAGCGCAGGGCTGAATAGTCACCATCATCGGTAAAGTAGTGAAAGGTATTGCGCGGTGAGGTGTCTGATTTTCCGCTCAGGTAATCAGTTAGATCGTAGCCGTCAATGTGCACTTTGTAGTTCTTGTCCCCGGCCCGGTATCCCTTTTTGAGTTTTTCTTTGACATCTTTTACGCCGGCTGCAGCCAGCAGTGTTGGCAGCCAGTCGTTGTGAGAGGCCATTTCTCTCAAGCGAGTACCGGGTTTGACTGTGCCCGGCCAGCGAATCAGGGCAGGAACCCTAAAACCGCCCTCCCAGGTGGTGTTTTTCTCGCCGCGAAATTGGGTGGTACCGCCATCGGGCCAGCTGAATATTTCAGCACCATTATCTGTGGAATAAATGACAATGGTATTGTCGGCGATTCCTTTATCGTCGAGAAAATCCAGCAGCTGGCCGACGTGGTTATCGTGTTCCACAAGGCCGTCACCATACAGGCCGCCGCGCTTCGATAATCCCACACTTTCCTCTTTCAGTCGGGTCCAGATATGCATTCGAGTGGAATTCCACCAAACAAAAAACGGTTTGTCCTGTTTTACCGCCTTGTCCATAAACTTCAGGGCTTCGGCGGTGAATTCTTCATCGACCGTTTCCATGCGCTTTTTAGTGAGTGCGCCTGTATCGTCGATTTTTCCGTCTGAGTAAGAGTGTATGACACCCCGTGGGCTGAATGCCTGACGAAACATGGGGTCAGTGGGGTAGTCCACATGCTCCGGCTCGTCCTCGGCATTTAGGTGGTACAGATTGCCAAAAAATTCGTCGAAACCGTGCTGGCTTGGCAGGTGTTCATCCCGATCACCCAGATGGTTCTTGCCGAATTGTCCGGTGGCATAACCTAAGGGTTTTAACAGGCCGGCAATTGTCGGGTCTTCCTTTTGCATGCCGGCTTCTCTGCCAGGACTACCCACTTTGGTAAGGCCTGTTCGAACCGGGTGCTGCCCGGTAATAAAGGCTGACCGACCGGCTGTGCAGGAATTCTCACCATAATAATCCGTGAAAAATGCGCCTTCCTTGGCAATTCGGTCAATATTTGGGGTTTCAAAACCCATGGAGCCAAGATTGTAGGTGCTGAGATTCCATGTGCCGATATCATCGCCCCAGATGACGAGGATATTCGGTTTATCGGCCGACCAGGCTGTAAGACTGGTCACGAGGAAAAGTGCACTTGTAAGTGATATGAAGGAATTTTGGATCGATTTGAGAGTCATCACCGGGGCGCCTCATTTATTAGAATTGCTTCTAAACATAGCACCTTATGGCTGATTCGTCGCGAGGGTTCCGCCTGCGCCAATATCGGGGTTTTAGTCCGAAATCTCCCGCCGCTGTCCACCTGCCAGCACATCCGTGACCAGTTCAGTGTCCAGGTATTCCTTCAGTAGGGTTATTTTGCCATCGCGGAACTTCACCAGCATGTGATAGAAGTTATTATAGCGCTTTCCCGAAACGTGATCGCCCACCGATTCGGTCTCCATGGCCACAGAGTCGCCCTCGGCTATCATACTGTGGATGGTGAATTTGATGCCCGTAGGAAAAACATCAAAAATTCCGTCCGCAAAGCCGGCAACCTGGTCTTTGTTGTACTGCCCTGAGATCAGAGTGTTTCCCATGGTCCATACCAGAACATCATCGGCATAGTGGTCGAGGAACCACTGGGTGTCTGCTCGATTCATTGCCGCCACGAGTTCCCTCGCGAGCGTCTTATTGCCCTCGATATTGCTCATGCTGCGGCTTCTTCTTCCTCTTTTTCATCGGTGCTTTCGAATTGTTCCAGTTTTGTCTCCAGCTCTGTAACCTGCTGTTGGAGTTCTGCTTTTTCGTTTTTGGTTTTGTTCAGGGATTTCTGCAGTAAATCAGTCGCGGTTGTTTTTTCGGCGAGTTTTTTCTTGCTGGCGTCCAGGTTCTTTTTCATTTTGGCCGGATCAAATTGTTTCAGGGTTTTTAGTTCCGCGCGCTCTTCGGCCAGGTCTTTTTGCAGAGTTTTAATCTGCTTTTTCTGGGTGGCGATTTTCTCAGAGAGATTCTCGCTGCGTTGATTTAATTCACGGTTCAGCTGCTCAATATGTTTGTTGGCAGTCGCTTGTGTGGACAGCGTGGTAATCTGTTCCAATTGTTTGGCAATAACGGCCTTCTGGTCTTCTTTGTCTTTGGTAAGTTTATCAACTTCTGCAGATTTTTCATCCAGTTGAGTTTGATATTCCACCCTCAGGCGCTCTTCGAGCTCCATCATTCTTTCCAGATTTTTTGCTGTAAGCATTAAGTTTTCCTCTAGTTTTGATTCAATAATTTGACTAATTTCGAAGGACTTGCCAAGCCCCATTCGGACGGTTCTATTTGAGAGATCCGTTGTGCTTTTTTGCCGGACAAGCCCCCTGGGTTCGCCGGTTCCGCACAGGCGATAGATGGCAGTATTGTAACGAGTAAAATAACAATGTGGCGCGGCGAGACTGGCTTCATAGTTCCTGTGCGGCTGGCTTTAGTTGATGTTTATGGGGCAAATACATACTACGCAGCCACCGCAGCTTGGCCGGCGGTAGTGAATTTGCGCTCCAGATACTCGATAATATCCTTGGATTCATAAATCCAGTTTACGTTGTCGCCATCCTCAATTTTCAGGCATGGAACTTTGAGTAAACCGCCACCCGCTAGCAGTTCGTCTTTGGCGCTGTCCGATCTCTTTGCATCTCGAGTCTCGATATTCAGCGACTGACGTTTCATGGCGCGGCGCACTTTTACACAAAAAGGGCAGGCTTTGTATTGGTAAAGAGTCAGGCTACTGGTCAGCTCATCAATTGCCGCTTGTGCGTTTGCTGGCCGTCGGATCGCTCTGGGGGTGAATACCCAGTTCATAAAAAGTATAAGCGAGCCTAACAGCCAGCGGATAATAGCCATGTGTATTCCATAGTTTTGTGTTGGTGCGCTAAAATTGGCGGCCGTATCTTACCATTTTTTAGCGACCCAAACCCTGATTTTGTAGAAATTAGTTCAAAAACACTTGCATTTTTGAACAAATTGGCCAATTAGTGGATTGGTGCCGTACATTTCGCGGGTTTGTTCCAAAAAACCAGAGCGTAAAGCCGTTTCGATAAGAGATGGGTGAGCAGCCGTTATCTTTCGGATCCTGTGTTAACGTATGCACTCTCGAGAATCCACAGCGCCATATGCAATGACTCAACTCCCCTTTCGTACCAAATTTAACTATAGCCTTGGGCAATTTGCATGGGGCGCTAAAGACACGTCTTTTCACTATTTTCTGTTTTTCTATTACACGCAGTTTCTGGGGCTGTCGGCCAGCCTTGCTGGGCTAGCAGCACTCCTGGCGCTCGTTGCCGATGCAATATCAGACCCCATTATTGGCCAGGTTTCAGACAACTGGAAGGGCGGAAAGTGGGGGCGAAGACATCCGTTTATGGCGGCGGCCATCGTGCCTTTTCCGCTGTTTTTAATCGCCATTTTCAATCCTCCGGAAGGCCTTTCTCAGCAGTTACTGTTTGCCTGGTACCTGGGCAACGCGATTATTATTCGTACATTTCTCACTCTGTTTACCGTGCCGCATCTTGCGCTGGGGGCAGAGCTGTCCGAGGATTACGAAGAGCGTAGCAGTATTGCCACTTTTCGAAATCTAATGGGATATACCGGCGGACTCACCATTCAGGTTATCGCCTGGTTCGTGTTGATCCCAACAGCCACGGCGGCAGGTATGGTGGCCATGGGTTACCGCAATGTGGGGTTTGTGGCGGCAGGGATTGCTACAGTGGGTATGATTGCAGCATTTTGGGGAACACGCGATCGCATTAAGGACCTGGTAGTGACCAGCGCAGCACAGCAGGCTCGGCCCTGGTACTACGCTTTTGGCGATGTGGTAGCCATGCTGAAATATCACTCAGCGCGCATATTTTTGGGCGCCAATCTGGTGTTGGTAACAGCGGTTGGTGTGAGCAATACCATGCTGCTGCACGTTAACCAGTTTTATTACGGTTTCAGCGCCGAACAAACCGGAATTTTTATGTTGTGCATCTTTTTGTGCCTGTTTCCCGCTGCGTGGCTGGCAAAGTACTTTGTGCACCTCGTCGGTAAAGAGCGCGGAGTGGTGTGGCTAATTTGTTGCATGGCCGTTATTGGGCCCATTCCGGTAATGTCTCATCTGTACGGTCTGACACCTCCATCCGGCACAACCGGTCTATTGGTGGTTGTTTGCTCCTTTATCATATTGCACCAATCTTTCTACATTGCACACCTGAATATTTCCGGCGGTATGGTTCCGGATATCGCCGATGAAATGGCGCTGCAGTCGGGCATGCGCCAAGAGGGTATTATCAATTCTGGCATGATGCTGGCCCAAAAAATGACATTTGGGCTTGGGGCTTTTTTCGCGGGTATTGCGATAGATTTCGCCGGGTTTGATGGCGTTACGGATGCCTCACAAGTGACTGAAACCATGATGACCCGGTTGGCCTGGGTCTATGGACCTGGGCTGATGTGTGTCACTTTTGTCGTGGCGCTTATTTATAGCCGTTACCGGTTGTCGCGGGGACGGCTGGAGGAAATCCGGGGTCAGTTGGACGCAGTGTCAGGCTGACTCATCTCAGATAGAGCGTGCCCTGGCCCGTGATTAACATCAAAAAAGATGTTTTTCTTTCGCCGGTTGCTGGCGTCTAATAAATTTTTCTGCCTTCCTTGTAGGTGGCCAGCACCTTTATATTTTTGATCTCCATGGGGTCAACAGTGAGTGGATTGGCATCAAGAATTACAAGGTCGGCCAGTTTGTTGGCGGTAATCGATCCTTTGCTTTTTTCTTCAAAATACTGCCAGGCGCCATCCAGGGTAATACTCTTCAATGCTTGTTCTGCAGTTATTCGCTGATCCGCGCCGATGATTTGACCGGAGCGGGAGACTCGATTCACGGCGGACCACATCGTGAATAGGGGGTTGAGCGGGGTCACCATATAATCACTGTGGTTGGTAAAATGAATGCCCATGTCGGATGCGGTTTTCATGGGGCTTAGAAAGTGCGCTCGTTTTACTCCCAGGTTTTTCACGTGCACATCACCCCAAAAGTAGGCGTGGTTGCTGAAAAAAGAAGGCACCATGTCGTATTCTGAATAAGCGTTCAGCTGATCTGGTCTGATAAATTGAGAATGTATTACGACTGTTCTGCTGTCTTCGCCCGCCAGGTGGCCAAATTTTTTGTGCGCGTTCAAGACCATGTCTACCGCGGCATCGGCGTTGGCGTGCACAAAAGCTTGAACACCGGCCTTATAAACGCCAGCCAGAACCTGCTCAAATTCCTCGGCCGGGAGGAGCGGTTCACCGCGCCAGTCAGTTTCGCCGCCCGGGCCACCGGTGAGAAAGGGTTCAGTAAAAAAGGCTGTTTTACCCTGGGGTGAGCCGTCGGTGACAAGTTTGATGCCGCCGATTTTTAAACGGTTGTTGTAGCTTGAGTATTGCTTTGATTGCTCGAGAAATGCCGGGACCTCGGCAAAGGAGCCCAGTACAACCAAGTCGATAAATAGATCACCCCGTGCAGCAGCTTCTTGAAAAAGGCCGAAATCGACAGTACTTGTCGCGCCATCCTGAGCCGTTGTCACGCCGTTGGATGCATAATGCTCCTGTGCTTTTTTCAGGTTCACAAGCCGCTGTTTTTTGTCCGGCTGCATAATATGGGCGGCTGCCGGAAACCATGCCGTTTCCATAATTAACCCTGAGGGTTCGTTGTTTTCCTCGCGTCGTACAATAATTCCCCCTTCGGGTGTCTTTGTGGATTCGTCATAACCGATGGCGGCAAAGGCTTTGCTATTTAGCACCGCCCCGTGAAAGGAGACGTGGATTAATACAACAGGATTATTTGGGAAGGCAGCGTCCAGGTCATCTCGATTGAGATTGCGACCATCGGAAAGTGTGTCGGCATCATAGCCATAGCCTACCAGCCACTCCCCGCCTGCTGGATTGTTGCGCAGTTTGAGTGCTTGCATCTCGGTGATAATGTCGGCGATTGAGTTTATCGTTCCAACCGGGGCGCCAGAGACATTTGCCCAGCTTGCAGCGGAAATGGCCTGGGAAAAATGGCTGTGCCCGTCTATGAAACCTGGCACCAGTGTGTGGCCATCCAGGTTCAGCTGTTGTGTTGTTGTCGCACTGTACCGGCCCACTTCGTCAACAGAGCCAGCCGCGAGAATTTTGCCGTCTTTAATTGCTACCGCCTCGACACTTGGCCGTGCCGAATCCATGGTAACGATAGGGCCGCCAGTTATAATGAGGTCTGCAGCTTCTGCTGAGTCTATTTTTTTGGCGCTGTTGCTGCAGGCAATCAGGCTTGCCAATGCACAGGCAGTTATAACACGGATCCATTTAGTCATTCGTTCTCTCCGAATTCAGCCGTAGATTGGGTGTAATAAAGTGGAAGGCTGTAAGGGTTTTTCGTATTTCCTGACATTGTAACCCAAATCCATTTCTACACAGAATTTCTTGAGCCTCTGATCTGGCGTGAGTTGCCCCTGGAAAATACATCCAAATTCCCTGGGAGTGATCAAAAGAGTCTTATCTGCGGTAGACTCTATTCAACTTTCATTTTGTCAATTTGGGAATAGGCGTATGAGCAACATTGTTTCGGGCGGATGCATTTGCGGTGCTTCAAGCTATCATTTCGATCGCGAGCAGGTAATTTCCGCTCACCATTGTCATTGCAAGGATTGTCAAAAAATGACCGGCAGCGGCAAGGCAACGATAGTGATGGTGCCGACGGAAGCGCTGGAGGTGCAGGGCGAGCTCAAGACCTATACGGTAACCGGCACAGATGGTGCTCATGTTACAAGGGGCTTTTGCTCTACATGCGGTTGCCAGACAATGAGTTATGTCGAAGAGATGCCCACCATTCGATTTGTGAAGGCGGGAACGCTGGACGACAGCAGCTGGGTTACCATTGATTCAAATTATTGGAGTTGCTCGGCGCAGCCATGGTCGCCCGTGGACGCTAGTTTACCTACGTTTGAAAAGAACCCGACTATGTGAGTGCTATGCCGCTATCTGCTGAAGATTAGACAAGCAGGTCCACCAGCCTTTCTATGAGGGCGGCCCCGGCCCAAGTGAGTGGCACGATAATAAAGTACAGGAAAAGGCGAGTCATAGACCCAACATCAAATGGCCAGGTGGATAGCCCGGCAATCTCTCGACGATAAACGAGCAGCGGAGCCAATTCGACCAATTTTTCCGGTGCGGGATCACTGCCATCGCCATTGTCCAGGCTCGCTTCAATTCGGTTTGTCAGCTCCGTCAATGTCTCGCGCTTCAAGGCCGATAAACGTCTGTGTATAGGCCACACCGGAATGATGAATATTGCCACCAGTGGCGCCACTGTGGCGATCAGGCCCGGCAGGCTCTCGGCCATGCGGAATTGGCTGTCCAGATTTAGCAGTGGAAACATGGCGAGAGCGCCGATGACTGCCAGGCTGGAATAAGTCGCTACTCTGCCAAAGGCTAGAAGTGGCTGTGTGTTGAGCAGCGATATTCGTACTTCTTGAGAGCCCAGTTGCGCGAATAACATTGCCTGCTGCACCAGCATAGCGATCACCGTAGTCATCACAACCCAAACCAGTAGCGTACCGAGCGAGCTGGTGAGCAAGGGAATATCGCTTACCATGACATGAAACATTTGCGCCACTGATCCGCGCACATAGCTCAGATGCCCGAGCCCCAATACTACCCCGCCTAATAACTGGAGTGATAAAGCACCTCGGCTAACGGAGCGAAGCCGTCCCCGAGCTGATTGCACTTGCGCGCTGTCCTTGTTCAGGCGAGGCATCAATTCGGTTAAGGCGTCGTCGGCGCGTGCGGTAATGAAGTAAAATACCGGTACGAGGTAGGCAATGATCAGGCTAAAAAATAAAGCCGGTGCATTGTCCATGCCTTCCTGATCCCCGCCCCCGACCAGGAGGAACAGGGGATACAGCAGCGAAAAAATAAGCAAGGCCGAGAGGAAGCCGCCAAAGCGGACGCCGGGAACAAGTTTTAGTATCCAGATTTGATTTCGGGTCGCCATGTTTCCCTTTGAGCAAAAGAGCGTTGCTAATAAGCAGTTAGCATAAGCTCAGGCTGCTGTGATATCCAGATTAATCCCGTTGAAGCCTGATATATCGCCAAGCAGCTGTCCCGGTCATTTGCGTGGGATTAGCTGACCCTTTACAGTGATCCGTTATGAATTTTGCTCCAGGAAATTAGAATATGCTAACTGCACTGCCCGTAATAATGCCATTGCCCGACCGAGACTTTGATCCGACTGAAGCGGCGGTCACTTGGAAGGTTTTGCACGACGCCGGCTATCAAGTGGAATTCGCAACCCCTCTTGGAGAGGTTGCCCGCGGCGACGCCATGATGTTATCCGGAGAAGGTCTCGACCCGTGGGGCTGGGTTCCTGTGCTGAAAAAGGTACGTCTTATTGGCCTGCTGCTAAGGGCCAATAGCCGTGGGCGGGCTGCCTATGAGGAGATGTTGCTGAGCACGAGCTTCCAGAACCCACTATCCTATCAGGATTTGATCCCGGAAAAATTCAGCGCTATGATTTTACCCGGTGGCCATGCCTCGGGTATTAGGCCCTATTTGGAAGATGTAATTTTGCAGGCTTTTGTGGCCGATTTTTTTGAAAACAAGAATGAGCACGGGTATGAAAAGCCTGTAGCCGCCATTTGCC
>JBALVT010000048.1:0-23135 GCA_036961345.1 Halioglobus sp. | reverse complement strand
CTCGTGGTTTGCCCGAGAGCTGTCTCCCGCTATCGACACGCAGCCATGGAGTAGAACCTCTTGAAAGTCATGTTGCTTGCCGCCGGGGTTGGTGAGCGGATGCGCCCCCTGACGGATCACACTCCCAAACCTATGCTCAAGGTTCAGGGTCTTCCTTTGTTGGAGCACCATATCCGGCGTCTGGTCGCGGCTGGGTTTACGGACCTTGTGATTAATGTCTCTCATCTTGCACAGCAGATTGTTGACTACTTTTCCGATGGCAGTCGCTGGGGGGCCAGCATCGTATGGTCCTGTGAGGCCCAGCCTTTGGAAACGGCGGGAGGCATTATCAATGCCCTGCCTCTTCTCGGCGAAGCGCCTTTTCTGGTGGTCAATGGCGACATCTGGACCGACTACCCCTTTGCCAGGCTTAAAGATGTTGTGCCTGAGTCAAATGCTGGAGCGCATCTGGTCATGGTGGGTAATCCGCCCCAACATCCCTGCGGCGATTTTGTGTTAGACCAAGAGGGTAAGCTGAATCCGCGGTTACCAGATGAGTCTGGTCTGACCTATGCAGGCCTGGCGGTGTATACCCCGGGCTTCTTATCTGACGTAGCGGCTGGAGCTTTGCCTCTAAGGCCTCTATTGGATAGGGCAATCGAGCGTCACTGCCTGTTCGGAGAATACTATCCGGGAGAGTGGGTTGATGTGGGTACACCTGAGCGGTTGTCGCAGCTCAACGCTGCAAAAGGTGACCGGGACCTGTAGGCCCGTTGATGCCCGTTGGAATTACCGGCATAAGCCGGGTGTACAGTTTGGTTTTACCCGCTAGAATAGCGCCCTCGCTACTCACCGGAGCTATCCAATGCGCGACTTTCTTATCGCCCCTTCAATATTATCTGCCGATTTTGCCCGTTTGGGGGAAGAGGTGGACAATGTCCTTGCAGCCGGCGCTGATGTGGTGCATTTCGATGTGATGGACAATCATTATGTTCCCAACCTGACTATTGGTCCCATGGTGTGTAAAGCACTGCGTAAGCACGGTGTAAGCGCTGATATTGATGTGCATCTCATGGTAAGCCCGGTGGACCAGCTCATTGGCGATTTTGCCGAGGCCGGCGCCACTTATATAACCTTTCATCCCGATGCATCCACGCATGTGGACCGCTCCTTACAGATGATACGCGATGCGGGCTGTAAATCAGGCCTGGTGCTTAATCCACACGTGGGTCTCGATTGTCTGAAATATGTGATGGACAAAGTGGATATGATTCTGCTGATGTCTGTAAACCCGGGATTTGGCGGTCAGTCGTTTATTCCCTCTACGCTGGATAAACTGAGCGAGACTCGTTCACTGATCGACGGTTCTGGTTATTCCATTCGGCTGGAGGTTGATGGGGGGGTGACCACGAAAAACATCGCCGAGATTGCCAGCGCGGGTGCAGACACATTTGTCGCAGGTTCAGCCATATTTAATGCGCCGGACTACGCCACAGTGATTTCTGAAATGCGTGCACAATTGGCAACTGCGGCGGGTTGAATTGCCTATCGTCCGGTGCCCGAATGCGGTCAAATTCCCCATTTGGGCGACTTGCGATGTTTAATCGCATCTGTACAATATACTTTCCACCAATCCTGGAGATAGCTGTGCAAACAGCAAAGCGTAAATCGGTCGACATCTTGTCGATGCGTGAGGTCACATGCTGGCGATGGTAGCCAGAGCTTTGTCACGACCTTAAAACGCTAATCAAGTCTCCAGGGATACATCATGAATTTTCAAGATTTTGCTGCGCTCGCAGCCCAAAACTACAATCGCATACCGGTCAGCCGGGAAGTATTGGCCGATTTGGAAACCCCACTGACGGCCTATCGCAAACTTGCAGAAGGACCTTATTCCTACTTTTTTGAATCGGTACAGGGCGGCGAAAAATGGGGCCGCTATTCCATTATTGGTCTGCCTTGCCGCACGGTACTTAAGGTGTTTGGCTACCGGGCTGATGTCTTTGTTGACGGGGAATTGCAAGAGAGCGAAGAGGTGGAAGACCCTCTGGCCTTTGCCGAGGCATTTCAGGCGCGCTACCGATCGGCGCCGGACCCAGACCTGCCCGTTTTTCACGGCGGCCTGGTCGGTTATTTTGGCTACGACACTGTTCGCTATGTAGAGCCTAGATTGCGAAAGTCCACGCCACCCGATGAGCTGGGCACGCCGGATATCCTGCTAATGGTGTCCGATGAAGTATTGGTGTTTGATAATCTCGCCGGCACTATTCGCCTGGTGGTCAACGTGGATCCGACGGAAGAGGGTGCATTTGAGCTTGCCCAGGCGCGTTTACGAGAGCTTGAGCAGCGTTTGCCACAACCGATGGAGCCACTGCCGAAGGTTTTGCTGGATTCCGCGGGAAGTGACGAATTGGAGTCGCAAGCCCATTCGAATTTTACCCAGCCCGAGTATGAAATTGCGGTAGAGAAAGTGAAAGAGTATGTATTGGCAGGCGACGTTATGCAGACTGTGCCGTCCCGGCGAATGAGTATTCCTTTTGCGGCGCCGCCGCTGAATCTGTATCGCGCACTGCGTAATTTGAATCCTTCACCTTATATGTACTTCCTGGATTTGGGAGACTTCCACATTGTTGGTTCTTCTCCTGAGATTCTTGCGCGTTCTGAGCAGGGCCTTGTGACGGTTCGTCCGATTGCCGGTACCAGGAGACGGGGCCATAGTGAAGCCGAAGATGACGCGATGGAAGCCGAATTGCTGGCTGATCCCAAAGAAATTGCCGAGCATCTTATGCTCATCGATCTGGGTCGAAACGACGTGGGGCGTATTGCTAAAATTGGCTCGGTCAAATTGACGGATAAAATGGTAGTGGAAAAATACTCCCATGTCATGCACATCGTCTCCAATGTGACTGGCGAATTGAAGCCGGGAAAATCGGCGATCGATGTGCTGCGGGCCACGCTGCCAGCGGGAACACTCAGTGGTGCACCAAAAATTCGGGCCATGGAAATTATCGATGAACTGGAACCGGTTAAGCGTGGTGTTTATGGCGGCGCCGTGGGTTATATTTCCTGGGCCGGTGATATGGATACAGCCATCGCCATTCGCACTGCCGTTATCAAAGACAAAACACTCTATATTCAGGCGGGTGGCGGGGTGGTAGCCGATTCAATACCGCGGCTGGAGTGGCTGGAAACACGGAACAAGGCCAGGGCGATTTTCCGGGCAGCGTCCATGGTTCTTGCACAAAATGAAGAAAAGGAGGCTTAACCATGTTGCTTATGATCGATAATTACGACTCCTTTACCTACAACGTTGTGCAGTATCTGGGTGAATTAGGTGCCGATGTGCACGTAGTGCGCAATGACGAAATTGCCGTTGCAGATATAGAAGCACTGGCGCCGGAGAAAATTGTTATTTCGCCGGGTCCGTGTACGCCCAATGAGGCCGGTGTGTCGATGGAAGTCATTCGCACTTACGCTGGCAGATTGCCAATTCTGGGTATCTGTCTTGGGCACCAGAGCATTGGCCAGGTCTTTGGCGGTGAGGTTGTGCGTGCTCGCGCTGTGATGCACGGTAAAACCTCGCCCATTTTCCATCGGGGCGAAGGTGTATTTCAGGGGCTTAGTGAGCCCTTTGAAGCAACCCGCTATCACTCACTGGTGGTGGAGCGCGAGAGTCTTCCCGATTGTCTGGAGATTACCGCCTGGACCCAGACGGAGTCGGGAGAGGTCGACGAAATTATGGGGCTAAGACACCGGGATTTGGCGATAGAGGGTGTGCAGTTTCATCCGGAGTCAATCTTGACCGCTCACGGGCATGACCTTTTACGTAATTTCCTGGAACAATAAGCGGAGCATGGCATGAATATCCAACAGGCTTTAGCCCAGATTGTGGAAGGTGAAAACCTCAGCCGAGACGATATGGCAGGCGTCATGCGCCAGGTTATGACGGGCGAGGCAACCGATGCGCAGATCGCTGGATTTTTGGTTGGCCTGCGTATGAAAGGCGAAACCACCGACGAAATTGCCGGTGCGGCGCAGCTTATGCGCGAGCTGGCGACGCCCGTTACGGTAAATGCTGAAAACCTGGTAGACCTGGTGGGTACCGGGGGTGATGGCGCGAATTTGTTCAATGTCTCAACAGCATCGTCATTCGTGGTCGCCGCTGCTGGCGCCCGTGTTGCAAAACACGGTAATCGATCCGTTTCAAGCACCAGCGGTAGCTCGGATGTACTGGAAGCGCTGGGGGTTTCTCTGGAACTGAGTCCCGAACAAGTAGGCCGTGCGATAGACGAAATTGGCATGGGTTTTATGTTTGCCCCGGCACACCACAGCGCCATGCGTCATGCCATTGGCCCCCGACGGGAATTGGGTATGCGTACGCTGTTTAATATACTCGGCCCTTTGACCAATCCAGCGGGGGTGAAACGCCAGGTCATTGGGGTTTTCTCCGCCGATCTTTGTCGTCCAATGGCCGAGGTGCTCAAGATGCTTGGCAGTGAGCACGCTTTGGTTGTGCACTCCCTGGATGGTCTGGATGAAATATCTATCGCGGGCCAGACGAAGGTTGTGGAGTTGCGCAGTGGGGAGATTTCAGAGTACGAAATCGGTCCACAGGATTTTGGTCAGGCAGTGCAGGATTTGTCCGGCTTGTCTGTTGGCAGCGCCGAGGAATCAGCCCTGCTGATACGCGGTGCTCTGGGTCGATCCAGTGACCTGGCTCATCAGAAAGCGGCTGCCATAATTGCGCTCAATGCCGGCGCGACCATTTACGTCAGTGGGGTGTCGGTGTCCTTGGCGGCGGGCGTGGCTATGGCCGAAGACTTGTTGTCCACAGGGCAGGCAGCCGAAAAGCTCAAGGAGTTTGTTGAGTTCACCCAGTTGATGACTGCCAATTCTGTTTTATAGGCGCAGCGCGACAACTGTTAACCCTCTCCCGCGACACTAACAGGCTTTCGATATGACAATCTCTGCCCCAACCATTTTGAAAAATATTATTGCGCGCAAGCATGAAGAAGTAAGCGAGCGCCGACTCGTGCAATCGCTTGGCAGCCTTGAGCAGCAGATCCTGGACCAAACATCAGTGCGGGGTTTTGCCAATGCGATGCAAATACAGGTTGCAAAACAGTGCGCAGCGGTCATTTCTGAAGTCAAAAAAGCCTCACCCAGCAAGGGCGTTATCCGAGAAGATTTCCAACCCGCCGCTATTGCAAAGAGTTATCAAGATGGGGGTGCGACCTGTTTGTCGGTTCTCACTGACGCGGATTTTTTTCAGGGCAGCGAAGACTATTTGCGCCAGGCCAGGGCGGCCTGTGACCTGCCGGTATTGCGCAAGGACTTTACTGTTGATTCCTATCAGGTGGTTGAGGCCCGGGCGATAGGCGCTGACGCCATCCTGCTCATCGTTGCGGCGCTCGAACAAAATCAAATGATGGAATTGGCTGAGACAGCGGCCGAGCTTGGCCTGGATGTTTTGGTGGAGGTGCACGACCGAGCTGAGCTGGACCGAGCGCTGGAGTTATCCACACCCCTGGTTGGGATTAACAATCGCGACTTGCATACTTTTGATACCAGCTTGAACACCACCGTGGATTTACTGGCGCACATACCCACTGATCGGGTGGTTATTACTGAAAGCGGTATTCACACAGCCGCAGACGTAGCGCTAATGCGCGAGCATAACGTCTACGCGTTTTTGGTTGGCGAAGCTTTTATGCGAGCGCCAGAGCCCGGTTCAAAATTGCGCGAGCTGTTTTTTTAGCGTGTTCCGTGCACGACCATGGTTTTGCCTGCAACGGCGACCAGTCCCTCTTCTTCCAGGGATTTGAGTACACGGCCGGCCATTTCCCGGGAGCAACCGACGATTTTGCCCAGTTCCTGTCGGGTAACCTTGATTTGCATGCCGTCAGGATGAGTCATTGCATCGGGTTGGCGGCTTAGGTCGAGCAAGGTGTGGGCAACTCTTCCAGACACGTCTACAAAGGCAAGATCTTTTAATTTCGCTGTGGTTTGTCTCAGGCGTTCAGACATCTGCCTGGCAATGGCGAACAATATATCCGGGAATTGGCTGCGAATCTGATGGAAACGTTCGTGGGAGATTTCGGCGACTTCGCACTGTGTTCTGGCTACGATTTCCGCGCTGCGCATTTCTGGCTCATCGGTAAATAGGCTCATTTCACCGAAAAAATCACCCGGGTTTAGATAGCTGACCACCATTTTATGGTCCTTGTCGCTTTCATCTTCCACCATCACCGATACCGAGCCATCCAAAATAATGAACAGTGAGTCGCTAGGCGCTCCGGCTTGCAAGATAGTGCTTTTGGACTTGTGATCCTGTCGCTGACAATGCCTGAGAAAATTCTCGACGGTGGGGATTGCGTTGGTTACCTGGGGTTTTATCACCCTTTGAACTCCCTTGTGTGCTTATGATTTTTCGATAGATTCTACCTTAGGTGGGCAGCAAGTAAACTGTTACTTGTTGTGGTAAAGTTCTGCCCCCGCGGAATGTGTTCCGCAAGGCTTGCCTTTGGCCATACAGACAAACAGGAATGGGACGTACGTACGATGAAAGCAACAGTGAAATGGATGGATGGCGCCATGTTTGTAGGCGAGTCCGGCAGTGGTCATACCGTGGTAATGGATGGCCCGGAAGATCTGGGCGGTCGCAATATGGGCGTGCGGCCCATGGAAGCCCTGTTATTGGGAGTGGGCGGTTGCGCTATCTATGATGTCTTAAGCATGTTGAAAAAATCGCGTCAGGCCGTGGCGGACTGCCGGGTGGAAATACAGGCCGAGCGTGCAGACGCAGTCCCGGCTGTTTTTACCAGTATCAATCTGCACTTTGTGGTCACCGGGCGGGCGTTAAAAGAGCCTCAGGTAAAACGGGCGGTGGAGTTGTCTGCCGAGAAGTATTGCTCTGCGTCGATTATGCTTGGTGCGGCGGGTGTGGCTATGAGCCACAGTTACGATATTGTAGAAACGGAAATTTAGCTCCTTTTTTGGGCGTAAAGCCTCGGAGGAATTACAGCCAGTAGCTACTTCGCGTCATAACCTGGGAAACGGCGGTCATGGTGTCTTTCACCGGGCGGGGCAAGTCGGCGCCACCGGCTTCCAGGGCATTCTCACCATGCCTTTGTTCATCTTCCAGCATTTGCTGCAGAATCAATTGTGATTTCCGGTCTTCCTCTGGCAGTTCTTTCAAGTGATCCTTGAGATGGCCGCAGACTCGCTCTTCCGTGGCTGCCACAAAACCCAGGCTCCACTTGTCACCCAGGGCACCAGCCGCTGCTCCCAGGGCAAAGGACAGGCCGTACCAGGCCGGATTGAGTCTGCTGGTATGGCTGTCGAGTTGTTCCAGGCGCTCTTCGCACCATAAAAGATGGTCAATTTCTTCCTGTGCAGCCTGCTTCATCTCTTCGCGGACATCCGGCAGTTTTGCTGTGAGGGCCTGGCCTTGATAGAGCGCCTGGGCACACACCTCCCCGGTATGATTTACCCGCATGAGACCGGCCACGTGTTTGCGACTTTCAGGGTCCAGCGGGCTATCGCTATGGCCTTGAGCCGGTGAGGGTCGCTGCGCCTGATGTCCGCGATTACTCAATGTACGCAGTACCGAATCGGCTTCACCAATCAGGCGGTCTATGAGTGAAAGTTGACGCTGGCGCATACGAATTCCGTTTTGTTCAGTCTTTGTGACTATAGCGTTCTATTGCACGCCAGCCAATATCACGTCTAAGCGTGATGCCTTCCCAGCTGATCTTATCTGCGGCTTCATAGCAATCATGCTGGGCACGGGCTATATCAGACGCAAGGGCAGTCACACACAATACCCGGCCGCCGCTGGTGACAACTTGCTCTTGGTTGAGTGCCGTGCCGCCATGAAAGACCTTGATATTGTCGGCCTGGGGAGCGTTTAAGCCCTCGATAGGCATGCCCTTGCCATAACTTGCCGGGTAGCCACCGGCCGCCAGTATCACGCCTATGGCACACCGCTCGTCCCACTGAGCTATTGCGGTATCCAGTGCGCCGTCCAGGGCGGCATCACACAAAACAACCAGGTCTGATTGCAGCCGAACCATGATCGGCTGTGTCTCCGGGTCGCCGAATCGGCAGTTGTACTCAATAACCCTGGGCTCTCCCGCGGGTGAAATCATCAGGCCTGCGTAAAGGAAACCGGTATAGGGATTCCCCTCACTCGCCATGCCACGCACGGTGGGAAGGATAACTTCGGCCATAACCCGCTCGTGGACTGTGCTGTCGACCACAGGAGCTGGAGAGTAAGCGCCCATGCCGCCGGTGTTGGGGCCGGTATCTCCTTCGCCAATACGCTTGTGATCCTGGCTGGTCGCCATTGGCAGTACATTTACGCCATCAACCATGACGATAAAACTGGCCTCTTCACCTTCCAGGAATTCCTCTATAACCACCCGGCAGCCGGCTTCGCCAAAGGCGTTGCCCGAGAGCATGTCGGTCACAGCCTCTTCGGCTTGAGCCAGGGTTTCAGCCACAATGACCCCCTTGCCGGCCGCCAGGCCATCGGCTTTTACCACAATGGGAGCACCGTGTTTGCGGACGTAGGCCAGGGCCGGTTCAACGTCTGTAAAATTGCCGTAGGACCCCGTGGGGATTTTATTGCGGGCGAGGAAATCCTTGGTGAACGCCTTTGAACCCTCTAATTGGGCAGCGCCTTTGCGCGGTCCGAAACAGCGAAGATTGCGGGACTCGAAATAATCTACTACGCCTTCCACCAGTGGTGCTTCCGGGCCTACGATGGTCAGCCCCACACCGTTTTGCGCGGCGAAATCCGCCAGGCCGGGAAAATCCATGACGTCCAGATCGATATTTTCAATACCGGGCTCTATGGCGGTGCCGGCGTTACCCGGTGCTACATAGACTGTATTTACCCGCGCAGATTGAGCTACTTTCCAGGCCAGAGCGTGTTCGCGCCCACCGCTGCCAATGATTAGTACATTCATTCCATAGGCTCCAGCAAACTCGTTTAGTGGCGGAAATGGCGCATGCCGGTGTAGACCATTGCCATGCCGTGTTCGTCGGCTGCGGCGATAACTTCTTCATCGCGGATGGAGCCGCCCGGTTGGATCACCGCTGCAATACCTGCCTGACCGGCATTGTCTATGCCATCTCGAAACGGGAAAAATGCATCCGAGGCCATGACTGAACCTTTGACCGCTAAACCTGCGTGTTCTGCCTTGATACCCGCGATACGCGCGGAATTTATGCGGCTCATTTGTCCGGCGCCAACACCGACCGTTTGTCCGCCACTGGCGTAGACGATGGCGTTGGATTTGACGAATTTCGCCACTTTCCAGGCGAATAACAAGTCCTGTAGCTGCTGCTGTGTCGGCTGGACTTTGCTGACAATTTTAATGTCGTCCATGCCTACCATGCCCAGGTCCCGATCTTGAATCAGCAAACCGCCGTTTACCCGTTTGTAGTCCAACGCGGGCCCGGATGCCGACCATTGTCCGCAAGCCAGCAGTCGCAGATTTTTCTTTTGGGCAATGATGGCCGCGGCCGCGTCGCTGACACCTGGAGCGATAATAACCTCGACAAATTGGCGCTCTACAATAGCTGCGGCTGTGGTTGCATCAAGCTCGCGGTTGAAGGCAATGATACCGCCAAACGCTGACTCTGGATCTGTGGCAAATGCCAGATCATAGGCCTGGCCGATACTCTCGGCTACCGCCACACCGCAGGGGTTTGCGTGTTTGACGATGACACAGGCGGGCGCTTCAAAGTTTTTCACGCACTCCAGAGCGGCGTCGGTGTCGGCGACATTATTGTAGGACAGTTCCTTGCCTTGCAGTTGGCGAGCAGTGGCGATACCGGCTTCAGTCGGGTTAGCTTCTGTGTAGAATGCCGCGCCCTGGTGCGGGTTCTCGCCGTAGCGCATTTCTTGCACTTTTTTGAACTGGGTGTTGAACGTGCGTGGGAAACTTTCACTGCCGCCGGGTACCAGTTTGCCAAAATGATTGGCGATAGCGCCGTCATAGGCGGCGGTGTGTTCATAGGCTTTGATCGCCAGGTTAAATCGGCTCTCCAGTGCAGTTGCTCCATTGTTCGCCTGCATTTCACCGATGATAGCCTCATAATCAGAGGTGTTGACCACAATATTGACGAAGCGATGATTCTTGGCTGCCGCGCGAACCATGGTTGGACCGCCGATATCGATGTTTTCTATGGCATCTTCCAGTGTGCAATCTGCTTTGGCAACGGTGGCTTCAAAGGGGTACAGGTTAACCACCACCATATCGATGGCATCGATGCCGTGCTCGGCCATAATCGCGTCGTCTTGACCGCGGCGCGCCAAAATTCCGCCATGTACTTTGGGGTGGAGAGTTTTTACCCGTCCGTCCATCATTTCTGGAAAGCCTGTGTAGTCGGCAACTTCTGTAACTTCCAGTCCCGCATCGCGCAACATCCGGTAGGTGCCGCCGGTGGAAAGCAGGTCTACGTCCATGGTCCGCAGTGCGGTGGCAAATTCAACAATACCGGATTTATCGGATACGCTTATCAAGGCGCGGTTAACTTTCACTAAACTTGCATTGGTCATTGGGGCGTGGCTGCCTTTAAAGAGGGTGATTTAAGAGGGAAAGGTTCAGTCCTGTTCGCCTGAGATCAGGTTGTACTGTTTGAGTTTTTTGCGCAAAGTGCCACGATTCAGACCCAGCATAATGGAAGCTTTGGTTTGGTTGTTGCGGGTGTATTCCATTATCTCCTTGAGTAATGGCGCTTCGATCTCTGCCAGCACCATAGGGTAGACGTCAGTGGCCATCTGCCCGTCCAATTCCTTGAGGTAGTGGCGCATGGCGATGGTGACTGCATCGCGGAGGCTCCCTCCGTGTTTGAATTGTTCCGGTGTGTCTTCGCTCAAGTCACGCTCCGTGTTGCTGGGTGTCTCTATCAGGGGTTCCGCCCTCGTCATGCTGCTAATACCTCGTTCGAAGTGTTCTGAAAATAATGGTTGATGAAATTCAGCTGCTCCTCCGGGCCTCCCAGGGCATTAAATGCCTTGCGGTGCTCCAAAGTGGCGGTGCTGTCCTGGTAATGATTGTTTTGCATATACCAGGTGATGTGTTTGCGAGCGATGCGAACGCCCATAAAATCGCCGTAGAAGGTGTGTAGGTGTGCAACATGGCGAAGTATCAGGGCTTGTTGCTCGGCAGTGCTTGGCGGAGCGGGTGTTATGCCTGTTTCCAGAGCGGTGGCTATTTGTCCGCACAGCCAGGGTTGTCCCTGTGCTGCCCTGCCAATCATGATGCCGGCTGCGCCGGTATGCGCGATCACTGCTTTTGCCTGTTCGGCGGTGGTGATATCGCCGTTGGCGAATACCGGGAAGTCTGTTTGCATGACTATTTCGGCGATAGTGTCGTACTCTACTTCACCGCGGAACGCGCAAGCACGGCTGCGCCCATGTACGGCCAGAGCAGCGATGCCGGATTGTTCTGCAATGTGTGCAATGTTGACGCCATTGCGGGCTTCGGGCGAGGTTCCGGTGCGAATCTTTAGTGTCACCGGCACATCTACAGCTGCTACTACGGCTTCAAGAATCGATCGAACCAAGGGCTCATCTTGCAAAAGTGCAGAGCCGGCGGCCTTGCGGCAGACCTTTTTTGCTGGGCAGCCCATGTTGATGTCGATGATTTGTGCGCCGCGCAGCACGTTATATTGTGCGGCCTGGGCCATTAGCGCAGGATCATTGCCTGCAATCTGCACCGATCTGGGCTCTACCTCACCGTCGTGATGTGAGCGCAGTAGTGTCTTGCGAGTATTCCGCAGGGCAGGCACGCTGCTGATCATCTCGGATACCACCAACCCTGCGCCGAGTTCTCTGCACAGGCGCCTGAACGGCAAGTCTGTCACTCCGGCCATGGGCGCTAGAGCGACGCGGTTGGGTAGCGTGTAAGGTCCGATTTGAAGCATTGCAAGGGGTCAAAAGACTGCTGAAAAAAGAGGCGGTATGATACTCGACCCCCCGCTGTGGGGAAAGCAAATCTGTGCAAAATTTCATCAATTTTTTGTGTCAGATCAAGCGGGTTTGGCATCGCTCGGTGTGATCGCTTATATTGGGGGGGTGTCGATTTTTGCTATGGCACATTCCCCTGAGAATTTTAGGAGTTTGACCTGGTGAAAAGTATTTACGCTGTTCTGGCGGTGGTTATGCTGTTCGTTGCTGCCTGCGCCACCACAAATATCAACGTCCCAGCCATTGAGGGGGTGGGTGAGTCAACGGATCTACCCGGCAAAATCGTCTGGCATGAATTGCTCACAGATAAACCCCAGCAGACCCAGCGTTTTTATACAGGCCTTTTTGGTTGGCAATTTGAAGCATTGCCAGACAAACGCATAAACTATCAACTGATCAAGCATCAAGGAAAATTCATCGGCGGCATGATTGATCAAACGCAGCTGCCCACGCAAGCTGATATTTCCCAGTGGGTCGCTTTGTTTGCGGTGACCGACATAAACCTGGCGACAAATAAGGTTAAAGAGTCAGGGGGCACCGTTTTTACTCCGCCGACCTCGCTGGGTGATAGAGGCGATATTGCCGTGGTCGCAGACCCCCAGGGTGCCCTTTTTGCCCTTTTACAATCCCGCGGCGGCGAGCCTGCAGATGTCAAGGGTGCGCCGGCGACCGGGGACTTTTTGTGGGACGAGCTTTGGACCGGTCAGACTGATAGCGCCGCAGATTTCTATCGTTCGATTGCACCCTATGAGCAAGAAACGCGGACGTTCTCGGCGGGTGACAGCCCAGTGATCTATCAGATACTGTCGAGTAATGGACGGGTTCGCGCGGGTATTCGGGATAACCCATTTGCAGGGGCGCCCCCAATGTGGGTGAATTTCCTGCGCGTTACAGATACCGAAGAACTGGACGAAATACTGGCCAAGGTAGAAGGCCTTGGTGGAGAGATACTGGTGCCGGCAGTTCCCAGACCGGGCGGCGGCAGCGTGGCCTTGATCAGTGGGCCTTCTGGTGCTGGTATTGCCTTGCAAACTTGGGCAGATGGACAAACCATTGGTGACAATAAGGTGGCGAAATAATGAAGACAATAATACGGGTTTTGTTGAGAGGTTTGTCGGTTGTAGCGCTGGGCGCGATTATGGCGTCGCTTTCTGGTTGCGATGACCCCCAGGTATACGGCAGTGTGGGAGTTTCCAGCGGCTATAGCTCTTATGGGCACTATCGGGGTGGTTATAATTCCGGTGTGCGTACCAGTATTTCTGTAGGTGGACGAATACGCTGAGCGGCAGTGATTATACAAGGCTTTGTCTATGAGCTATAAAACACCTAGGTACCGATAATAAAAAGAGCAATCAGAAATATGAAAACAGCTCGAAAAACTGGATTCTTGGCGATCACCTGGGTGGTTCCGGCTTCGATAGCCTCCGCACTTATGCTGGCTGGGTGCACTGGCCAGGACGAGCGCGCAAACCTTTGCACGGGTGTAGAACAAGATGCCAGTCGTCAGTTCTTACAACAGGTCACGGATACCAGCGCAATTATCAAGTGGCGCGGTAATGCCGATGCGGCCTGCCTGGGCACGGATATTAATACTCTTGACCAGCATGTTTTGGCAGCCGGTGATGGCAGCCACAAAGAGGCCAAATTGACGGGCTTACAGCCAGATACGCTTTATTATTATTCACTTGGCGCGGCCTCGGTGGGCAGGGAAAGCCAGCAGTTTCGAACAGCGCCAGCGCCGGGCAATGTACCCGCCGATGGTAATACACACATATGGCTGCTGGGAGACTCTGGTACCGCCACCGAAGAGTTCCGTGGTCGCTCACCACATGTGGGCGAAGCGCTGGCAGTGAAGCAAGGATTTCTCAGCTACAATGCCGAGCAGGGCAATAATGAGCCCCTGGATTTGTTGCTGCTATTGGGCGATAACGCCTATTTGCAGGGCACGGATGCAGAGTGGCAGGGTGCTTTTTTCGACATTTATCCTGAAATTATAAGCCGCACAGCGCTTTGGACAACCATCGGGAATCATGAGATGGGTGTGGCGCCGCTGGATATCTGTTTGCTTTTTCAGGCTCCGGGCTGTGAAAAAGGCCCTGTCGTTATGCCTCTGGGCGGTGTCAGTGAATCGTCTGATCCAGCCAGCTATGACAGCAATGGTGATGGGCCCGACGCCGGTGGTTTGCCCTACCTCGATATCTTCAGTTTGCCCAGCAAAGGCCAGGCCGGTGGCGTGCCCAGCGGCACCGAACAGTACTACAGCGTCGATCACGGCAATGTGCACATTGTCAGTCTTGATTCGCAGTTGTCGAATCGCGCTCTGGCGCAGCGCGAGGCAATGCGTGACTGGCTGGTTGATGACCTTAGCCGCAATACACTCGATTGGACCATTGTGATTTTTCATCACCCACCTTACTCCAAAGGCGAAAATCACGACTCCAACCTGGAGCAGGGTGAAATCGATATGCGAGAAACCTTTGCGCCCGTTTTTGAGGATTATGGCGTGGATGTTGTCTACAGCGGACACGCTCATTCTTATGAACGCTCCTGGTATTTGAATGGCCATCACGGCATGTCGGAAACATTTGACGCCCGGCAGCACGCAGAGCTTAATCACGCGGGTGAACCCTCTCTGGGTCAAGGTGAAGAGAGCTACTCGCAACTGAGCCCAAGCAGTGGCAGTGACGATAAGGCAGTTTATACGGTGGCGGGCAGTGCTGGTAAGGCAGATGAGGAACATCCGTGTAGGAAAGGGCAATTGTTTGGTTGTACGCCCGAACAGTGGTTGATGCATCCGGCCCACAGAAAATTTGATGAATCTATTCCCGGTGCACGGCGCAATGGCCTGGCGAGAAAGGGATCAGTTGTGCTGGATATTACCCGCACAACACTGACATCCCGATTCGTCGATGAGCGCGGCCAGGTTCTGGATTACTTTACGATTACCCGCTAATGAGTCATTAGATTGAAACATTCTGCGCTGCTACTGTGGGCTGTCCTGTTGACACAGGCGGGCCCTACTTTCGCTCACTCCGGTGATCAGGTCAGCATTGATCGCCTGACTCAGGTCATTGTTGCTCATCCCGAACAGCAATCGCTTTTTATTAAACGTGGGGCGATTTATTCTCACGCCGGGAGATGGCAGCTGGCCGAAAGTGATTTCCAGCGGGCCTATCGCCTTGGCGACCCGCGGGAGGTCAGTTTTGAGCTGGGCTTAATGCGTTTCCGGCAAGGAAAATATCCCCAGGCACAAACCCAGTTCAGTTTGTATTTGTCTATACATCCGGGTGCCGCTGAGGCGCTCCTTTTTAGGGCTCGTGCGGCACAGGCTGCGGGTGCTCCGCAAATGGCGCTCGCTGATTTTCAGACGTATTTCACCCTGGTAGAACAGCCTCACCCGGGGGACGTGCGCGCTGCCGCAATGTTAATGGCGCAGGGGCCAGATCCTGAGTTAGCCGCGGCATTGGCTTTAATTGACAGGATTATGGCCAACGCCGGGCTGCAACCCCAATTGCAACGATATGCGATAACGCTCGAGTTACAGCGCGGAGAGTTTTTGGCTGCCCTGCGGCGGTGCGCTCAAATGGAAGCCAGTCTGGGAGGTTCTCCCGAATGGCAAGTAGAAATGGCTGAGCTACTGTTGCAAACTCATCGTCATGACGAGGCAACTGCTATGCTGGAACAGGCGCAATTGCAGCTGGAGGGGCTCAAAATCACACCCGCCCGACAGGCCTTGCGGGTGAAAATCGAACAGCTGAAATATTCCTGAGTATGTTGCGGGCACAAAAAAAGGAGCCGGTAGGCTCCTTTTTTTGTTGCCGATTACAGGCTATTTTTTGAGTTGCATTTTTATCGTGCTCTCGGTGGCTTTGCTATAGGGTGGCAGCATGCCGCCTAATTTAGCGACGTTGATGCTTGCCTGACGATAAATGGACTTGGCGTGGCTGAAGTTTTTGAAGCCGGCATAGCCATGATAGGAGCCGGTTCCGCTTGGCCCAACACCACCAAAGGGCAGCTCTTCTTGCATAACGTGCATAATAACGTCGTTGATACATGCTCCGCCGGAAGTTGTGCGAGTCAGTACAGCCTCTTCCTCACTCTTATCCTGGCCAAAGTAATAGGCCGCCAGGGGTCTGGGGTTGGCATTTACGAAGTTGATGGTCTCGTCAAACTCCTTGTAAGTCTTGATCGCCAGCAGTGGGCCAAATAGTTCTTCCTGCATCACCTTCATGTCATCCGTTGGTTCTGAAATCAATGTTGGTGGTATTTTTCGTGTACCCTGCTGGGCGCTGAAATCTTCATTTGCAGGGTTCAGTGGAATGACTTTAACGCCGCGCTCTTCGGCTTCGGCCAGATAACTATTCAGACGATCGTAGTGTCTGTCGTTAATCACTGAGGTGTATTCGTCGTTATCGAGCAGCTTAGGATACATTTCGGCAATGGATTTCTGAGATGCTGCTATGACTTCATGCAGCTTCTCTTCGGGCACCATCAGGTAATCGGGTGCGAGGCAAATCTGCCCCGCGTTGAGTGTTTTGCCAACCATGATGCGGCTAATACTCTTTTCGATGTCTGCGCTGCGGGAAATGATTACCGGAGATTTTCCGCCGAGTTCCAGGGTAACAGGGACCAGGTTGCGCGCCGCGGCGGCCATAATATGGCGGGCAATTGAGGTGGCGCCAGTGAATAGCAAATGATCGAAGGCAAGACCGGAAAAGGCTTGTCCAATTTCAGGTCCGCCATCGAAGATAGCGACCTCTTTTTCGTCCCAGGCTTCCTTAACCATTTCAGCCATGACCGCTGAAGTTGCAGGTGTAAACTCTGAAGGCTTGATCATCGCGCGGTTGCCCGCTGCCAGAACGCCAGCAAGAGGGCCAAAAGTCAGGTTAACGGGGAAGTTCCAGGGTGAAATAATGCCGACAACCCCGAGTGGTTGGTATTCTATGCTTGAACGTCCACCCATTAGATTCAGTGGGAACATGGTTGAACGCTTTTCCGCTTTCATCCATTTGCGCAAATGCTTTTTGGCGTGCTTCATTGGCGCCACTGAAGCGGCGACATCTGTCAGCAGGGTCACTTCGCGTGCCCGGCAGCTGAAATCGCTGTTGAGCGCTTCGATCAGCTTGTCCTGGTATTTAATGGTGACATCGATGCCGCGGTCCAGTCTGTCGATGCGTGATTCAGCAGAGACAGCGCCTTCTTTCAGGTAATCTTCGCGTTGTGCTTTCAGCACTGCGTTCATTTGTTGTTCGATGTCGTCTTGAACATTAAGTTGTTCTGGTGCGTTCATCTTTTGGCTCCTTTTGCACAGGCCTGTGCGGCTTCGGGATAGTAACTGCTAACTGCCCAGTATAGACCCCTATTGCAAGAAGTTTAATGATAAATTGCGGTCGAATATGGCCAAGATTGGCCGGTATGAGCCTGCTGTACCCCGCACGACAAATTTATCGGTCGGGGCATGATGTGCTAGCGGTTGCCGGATCGGGCTCCCGAGGTGCTGCGGCTATTGCCACTGGAGCGGCCTCCATGGCGTCGTCCAGGCTCAGCGCCTTCGGGTCTGCTGTGCCCTTCGCTGCCGCGTCCGCGGGCGGTATTGGGTCCGCGCGCCTTGTGTCCTTTGCCTGGCTTGTGGGGTCGACTGGCTTTGCGCGGCGTTCGCAGGGTTCCGCTTTCAGGTAGTTCATGATCAGGCTCAAAACCGTCAATATATTCGCGAGTAATGTGCCTCTGAATGACCTGCTCGATATCTCTTAGTTGCTTAATTTCATCGGCACAAACCAGGGAGTAGGCTTTGCCTGAAGATCCTGCCCGTCCGGTGCGCCCGATTCTATGCACGTAGTCCTCGGGGACATTCGGTAGATCGAAGTTTACCACCTGTGGTAGCTGCTCAATATCCAGTCCGCGGGCGGCGATATCAGTGGCAACCAGAACTCGAATGTCTCCGCGCTTGAACTCGGCGAGAGCGCGGGTACGAGCGCCCTGGCTTTTATTGCCGTGGATGGCGGCTGCCTGAATGTCCTGCTTTTCCAGATACTGTGCGAGTTTGTTGGCACCGTGTTTGGTGCGGGAGAAAACCAGCACCTGTTGCCAGTTGTTCTCTTTTGTGAGGTGCGCCAGCAGCGCAGGCTTTTGTTTTTTGTCTACCGGGTACAGGCATTGCTCAACAGTATCGGCCGTCGCGTTTGCAACATTCACCGAAACCTCAACCGGGTTGTGCAGTATTTTACTGGTCAGCGCGCGGATTTCATCGGCAAAAGTCGCGGAAAACATCAGGTTTTGTCGTTTTGCTGGCAGCAATGCCATTATCTTGCGAATATCGTGGATAAAACCCATATCCAGCATGCGATCAGCTTCGTCGAGTACCAGGATTTCCAGGTCGTCAAAGCGGATGGCTTTTTGGTTGTGCAGGTCGAGTAGGCGACCGGGGGTGGCCACCAGGATGTCCACGCCGCGCCGCAATTTCATTAGCTGGGGGTTGATCTTAACGCCACCAAAAACCACTGCAGAACTAAGTGGTAAATGTGCTCCGTAGGTTGTGACACTCTCTTGAATCTGGGCTGCGAGTTCCCGTGTTGGCGTCAGGATCAGCGCTCTGGTGCGATTGGACTGCGCCCGCTGTCCGTCTTGCAACAATTGCAAAATAGGCAGGGTAAAGCCAGCCGTTTTGCCGGTCCCTGTTTGTGCCGCCGCCATAACATCGCGACCGGCCAGAACGGCGGGTATTGCCTCGGCCTGCACGGGTGAGGGAGTGGTGTAGCCTTTCTCCTTAACTGCGCGCAGCAGTGATTCGGACAGACCGAGTTCGTCAAATGTCATACGGGTACTCAAAGTTGATTTTGCGTCGCCGGGAAAGGCCCGACGCTATGCGAGGTGGCGCATCTTACAGAAATGTAGTCCATAGGGGAATAGAGGATTGCGATAGTGAGGAGATTCCAGGGCAAGGCGTGCATCGAGCTTGGCAACAGGCGAATGAACTGCTAAAAAGTAAACATGACTGATGAAACCACAACTGTTGATACCCGCACGCCTTCTCCCCCTTTTGGATATTCGGGGCAATGCCTGCATTCCCGTGAGCAGCAAATCCGTATTGTGGCGGAGTTTCATGCCCACAAAATCCGCCCCAGTCGCATTGCCTACCGAATAGGTATCGATATTGCCTTTATTGAGGAGTTGATTGCAGGCGAGGTGGAAGAGGGCCGTTTTGAGCGTATGGTGGCGTTTTATCGCCGGCAACGATACGCCAAGCGCATGCAGGATTCAAAACGCCGTAAGGGTGTTGTTCAATATGAAATGCAGCAGAAAATAGAAAAAGAGTTTGTCCAGGAAGTTGACCTGTAAGCAACTGCGTACTTTCCCAGGGAAAAATCAGACATGGCTTTGTTGAAAGATAAAGTAGCCCTTGTTACCGGGGCTGGTGCGGGTATTGGGCGCGGCATTGCACGTGCTTTCGCTGCTCAGGGCGCGAAGGTCGTTGTGGCTGAGTTTAACGCAGAAACGGGTCAACAGACTGCGCAGGAGCTCGCTGCCCTGGGCGGCGAAGGTTTGTATGTCGCCACGGACATTATGGATTTGGCGACCGTCAGTGCAGCGGTGCAGCAGTGTATTGCCCACTGGGGCCGCATTGATATTCTGGTAAATAATGCTTATCCAACCATGGCCTACCCACCTGCTGCGATCGAGTCGATTGACCACCAGCGTTTACACGCGGCTATGACGGCCGGTTTTTTTGCGGTCAGTGCGTCGATGCAGGCGGCTTTTTCTCCCATGGTGGACAATGGCTATGGAAGAATTATCAATATCTGTTCTCTTAATGGCGTCAATGCCCATAAATACACGGCGGAATATAATGCGGCCAAGGAGGCGGTTCGGGCCTATACGCGCACCGCAGCTGTAGAGTGGGCGCCTCACGGCATCACGGCGAATATTATTTGTCCTGGCGCGGCGACGACCCCGTTTGAATTTCTCGCCGGCCTGGCACCACAGATGGCCGAGGACCTGAAAAATACCAACCCCATGGGATACATGGGGGACCCGGAGGAAGACATAGCGCCTGTGGCGGTATTTTTGGCCTCAGACATGTCCCGTTATATGACCGGCAATACCTTGTTTGTGGACGGTGGCGGCCACATTAATGGTGTTCCCTGGGCCCCGAAAATTTCCCAGTAAACCTATGCAATGAAACTTTGGAGATTACAAGAATGAAAACACTTGAGCTGTGGCACAACATGTTGAAGGAGCGTAACCCGGACCGGCTGGATGAAATCCTGGACGATGACTGTGTCTTTATTTCGCCGGTAGTGCATACGCCACAAGAGGGGCGGGCCCTGACCAAGTTGTATTTAACCGGCGCAATGAATATCTTTAACGACAGCTTTGAATATGTAAAAGAGATTGTTACCGACGAACATGCGGTGCTGGAATTTACCTGTGACGTGGACGGTATTCAGATTAATGGTGTAGACATTATGACGTTTGGCGAAGACGGCAAGATCACGGAATTCAAAGTGATGATCAGGCCGCTTAAGGGTATGAATATGCTGCATGGCAAAATGCGTTCTATGCTGGAGCAGTTGTCGGCTTGATCCGGAACCTGATGAAGCTATTTGCGACAATAGTTACCAGGAAAATATTTTAGGCTTGCATCGCGCACAATCTGTGTATGCTCACCGCCATGTTTAGTTTGTCAGCACATTATCAGGGAGGTCGTCGCGTCGCGCTTGCGGTGGCGATGATGGCTGTCCTGTTTTTGTGTGCGATTCAGGTGGTTGAAGCCTGCCACCTGCATACCCCCGGGGATGTAGCCGCGCAATGTATTCTTGGTGGCACCTTCACGGATGTTGCAGTTTCTACAGTTTTTGCGAATGTCGCATTTTGCGCGACAACAGTCTCGCCATCTTCGCCACGCATACTGTCGTGTATTGTCCGCACGGCGACACTGCCCCCCTCACGAGGGCCTCCTTTACACCCCTTAAGCTGATTTTTTAATTTCCCACAGTTTTTAGGAGTGACTATGAAGCATGCAATTTCAATTTCAATTGCACTGGCGTTGTCTAGTGCAAGTCTCGCGGCGCAGCAGCCGAAAATGGAACACGTTCTTGTATCGGTTCCGCTACACAAAACAACAGCCGAAACGGCGATGCCGGTGACGGTGTTGTCGGGTGAGGAGTTGCGCCGCGCGGCCTCTTCTACACTTGGCGATACCCTCAGTTCTTCCCCAGGATTGGCAAACGCCTCCTTTGGTCCCGGTGTGGGCCAGCCCGTAATCCGCGGCCAGCAGGGCGCCCGGGTTACTATTTTGCAAAATGGTACCAGCAGTGCCGACGCCTCCAACTTGAGTGCGGATCATGCTGTGGCCGTGGAAACGATGCTGGCCGATAGTATTGAGATTTTGCGCGGTCCCGCCACCTTGCTCTATGGCGGCGGTGCGATCGGAGGCGTTGTCAATGTGTTGGATAACCGTATCCCAACTACCCTCGAAGAGGGCGTGGTCACAGGTATGGAATATCGCCACGATACGGCGTCTGACATGGATACTGTCTTAATACGGTCGGATATCGGTCAGGGCCGTGTTGCTGTGCATCTGGATGGTTTGTATCGAGATTGGAATAATCTCGATATACCGGGGCTGGCAGATCGAGATGATTCGGATTCTACCTCTGGGTATATCGATAACACGGATGGTCTGACCAAAAATATTACCCTGGGCAGTAGTTATCACTTTGACGAGGGATTTGCGGGTGTGGCCGTCAGTCACCTGGAGAACGAATATGGAATTCCAGCCAGCGCACATGGACATGAGGATGAAGAGGGCGCCGAGGACGAAGGTGGTGTAAGACTGGATGTGGAGCAAACCCGATATGATGCCGCGCTGCACTGGCACGACCCTTTTGCCAATCTGGAGGTGTTGCGAGGTTTTCTTACTTACACAGATTATGAGCACAGAGAGATAGAGCCCAGCGGAGAGATTGGCACCACCTACAGTAATGAGACCTGGGAGGGCAGATTGGAGTTGGTTCATGCTCCTTTGGGGCCATTGCATGGGGTTTTTGGTTTGCAAGCCAAGGATGGCCGGTTCAGTGCACTGGGTGAAGAGGCATTTATTCCGGTAACCGACAGTCAGGGGCTGGGCATTTTTTTAATGGAGGATTTGCACAGCGATAGCTTAACTTTCGAGGCTGGAGTGCGTCTTGATTGGGATGAGCGCGACCCGGAGGGGCTCGCTAAGGGTTCCCGTGATTTTGTCAGTTTTAGTGTGTCTGGTGCCATGCAATGGACGTTAAATGATCAATGGTTGTTTGGGGTGGCTCTGTCGCGAGCTGAGCGTGCCCCGGCTATCGAAGAGCTGTATTCGAATGTTGCCGCCACCGGGCCAGATGAATGGGTTGTGCATGCTGCTACGGGCTCAATAGAGATTGGAGACTCGGATCTGGACAGTGAAGTTTCAAACAATATTGATTTGTCCATGCACTGGGCGCAAAGCCTGAACTCTCTGGATTTGACGATTTTTTACAACGATTTTTCCGACTACATCAACCTGCTTAACACCGGTGAGTCCGTCGAAGATACGCCGGTTCTGCGCTATGTGGATGATGGTGCGAAGTTTTATGGGGTTGAGGTGAGTTCTGAGTTTGATCTTATACCGGTTGCTGGTGGTCAGCTGGTCTTGGGCGTGTTTGGCGATACTATTCGCGGCACCCTGAAGGACGCGGGAGACGTCCCGCGGTTGCCCCCGTACCGAGTGGGGGCGCGTCTGGCCTGGCATAGCCCAGCTAGCGAGTGGTGGGCTAGCGTGGTCGATGCAGGTGCGCAAGACCGGCCCGGTAATAATGAAGAGCCCACCCGAGGATATACGCGTTGGGATCTCGGCGCTGATTTTGAGGTGCCGTTGCAGCGAGGAACACTGACGCTATTTCTGGAACTCAAGAACATCACCGACGAAGAGATTCGCCTGAGTACCTCGTTTTTGAGGGATGTAGCTCCTGAAGCCGGCCGTTCTGTGGAGCTTGGAATGAGGTTGATGTTGTAGTCGCGGTCTCGGCCCAAAATTTAGCTAAATCCGAGCCTGGAGGGTGCCTGTCGTCTTATCTGGAATATAAAAATGTACAATGTATAATATACAGTGTAATATTTATTAATGCCAAGAAAGTCCCTGACTGAAATTGAGATTGAAGAC
>JBALVT010000047.1:0-23364 GCA_036961345.1 Halioglobus sp. | reverse complement strand
ACTGTTAATGCGATGGCGGCGGCGGCGATGGCTTTAGCTACAATTTTTGCTGGCATGACTAATATCCTCATTTGAAATTGTTTAGTTGGCTTTACTGAGCCGATGGGGTCACAGTACTGCCGATTTATGTCTTTTTAAATATATGTAAATAGATGTATATATATAAATAATAGATGTTAATGTTCTAAGCCTACCGGTTGGAGAGGCTCGAGTGTTAAATAAGCTACAAATCAGAGATATACGATCCCTGCAAATTTTTACCGAGGTGGTTGATTCTGGCGGTATTTCCGCCGCCCAGGATTCATTGGGTATGACCCAATCCAATATCAGCGCGCAACTGCTCGATCTTGAGACTCGGCTCGGCGCGAAGTTATGTGACCGTGGGCGCGCTGGTTTCAGGGTGACGGAGGAGGGCGCTGAGGTGTATGCCACTACTCGCTCTTTGCTGGCAGATTTGGCTGACTACCAGGACCGGTTGCAGTCCATCGGCAGCGGGTTGCGAGGTGAGCTACTTATCGGGCATATGGACCACTACCTCAGCCACCCGGAAGGTAAGTTGGTGGATGCCTTGCAGCACGTGGCCGGATTGTCAGCAGATATCTACTTTAACCTGCGAACAGCATCGATGGAGTCGTTGCAGCATGCACTGGCCAATTCGGACATCCAGTTGGCTATAGGGACGTTCACCACGTTCGATGGCGCGGTGGAATATTACGAGATCCACCAGGAGCAACAAATACTGTGCTGCTCTGGCGAGCACCCCTTAGTTCAGGAGATTGGCGAGCCTAGCCGGGCGCAGGTAGCCAGTGCTGGCTACGCGCGTGCCTTGTATGGTTATGGTCAAGATTCAGAGGTACTGGATAACTGTCTCGCCACGGTGCATCAAGTAGAGAGTATGACTGCTTTTATACTGAGCGGTCGTGGCGTGGGCTATATTCCCGATCATGTGGCTCGTCCCTTCATACATTCTGGCCACATGGTTAACTTGCTACCCGATGAATTTGCCGCCAGCTTGCCGGTATACCTGGCTGTTCGCATAAAGTCCCTTGAGTCACCTCTGGTGGAGCGATTTGTCAGGCTTTTTTTGGGGCTATCGGGAATAAGTTTTGATCAGACTAAAGGCGCATAGGTATATTCGGCTTTTTTGATGGAGACGCTATCTCCTGGCCCGCAATGTATGCACACCCAGGTACCTCTATGAGTCGGTGGGTTATCAGCCCTATAATAAGAACAGGTTTTACCCAGGTGGATGACTTAATCTGATTAAAGCTCTGCTACCAAGCTGTCTCATCTCCGTTAACCGACCCTGCGTTCAATTCCCGCCCAATAGGGCTCGCGCAGATCTTTCTTCAGCACCTTACCCGAGGCGTTGCGGGGAACTTCGCGAATAAACTCAAACTGGCGCGGTGTTTTATAGCCCGCCAATCGCTCGCGACAGAATGCTATCAGTTCCTCATCGCCAATGTCGTTTCCGTCCTTGGTTTGTATAAAGGCCAGAATAGCCTCACCGAATTTTTCGTCGGGAATGCCAATCACCGCGGCATCAGCGACATTGGAGTGATCGAATAAGGCGTTTTCAATTTCCTTGGGATAGATGTTTTCACCACCCGAAACAATCATGTCTTTGATGCGATCTTGAATGAAAATAAAACCTTCGTCATCCATCTTCGCGGCATCGCCAGTGTAGAGCCAACCGTCCACCAGGGTCTTGGCCGTTGCCTCGGCCATGTTCCAGTACTTCATCATGATCTGCGGACCTTTGACAGCTATCTCCCCCACCTCGCCGCGAGGCACTTCTTTGAGATCTTCATCAACAATGCGTACCTGGGTGCCGGCCGCTGCGCGACCACAGCTCAACAGCAAATGCGGCTCACCATTGAGTGCACGCTCGTGGGCCTGATGCGTTAACTGGGTGGCGCAAGCGGTGGTTTCAGTCATACCAAACACCTGTTGAAACTTGCAGGCGAACACCTCCATTGCCCTGTTCAGGGTTTCTACCGCAATTGGGCTGGCGCCATAACCCATCGTGCGTAGCTGTGGAAATTTGCGCTGCTCTATATTGGGTACTGCCAACAAGCACGCCTGAATCATTGCGGGCACCAGCGTGCAGTTGGTGACCCCTTGCTTCTCGAGCGCATCGACGACCGCTACCGGATCAAAGTCCTTGTGCACGATAAAACTACCACCACTGCTCACCGTGCATTGCATCGTGATGCCAGCCGCTGCGTGATACATAGGGAGAGGGAGAACCACCCGCGTGTTACTCACCTGCATATCGAACTGCAGACCGATAATGCGGGTGTTGGTTTCAATGGAGTATTGGCTAAGCACCGCGCCCTTGGGTAAGCCTGTCGTCCCGGAGGTGTACATTTGGTAGAGTTCATCGTTCGGACCAATATCATGCTCCGGATTGTGATCAGGCTGCGGGTCTACCCAAGCCGGGAAACTTTCCCAGCCATCGACATCGCCATCCAGGCAAATAAAATGCTCGATGTTCTCCAGCGTATCGCGAACCTTATCAACGCCCGCGCAGAATTCTGCCTCGCACACCAACAACTTGGCTGTGCAGTTGTTTATGATGTAAGCCCACTCAGGGGGTGCCAATCGGTAATTCAGGGGGTTTTGCACCACCCCCACCTTGGAACTGGCAAACCCCAGTAGGCCTAACTCAATACTATTTTTGCCTATCCATGCGAGCCGATCGCCTTTGCCCATACCCTTGGCTAAAAAGGCGTGGGCCATCTGGTTACAACGGCTATTCGTTTGTGCGTAGTTGTAGAAAGTGCCTTCCATTTCGACACAGGGATTGTCGGGAGTTTCGAGCCCGAAGAACTCCATGAACTGGTGCAAAAGCATAAGCGGTCCTTTTTGTTGTTATTGAGCTAAGTGTAGACGTTAAGGGGTTGTTGTAAAATGTCAGGACGGAACATCTGGGTGCCCGCTTTTGAGCGGCCGATTGTTAGTCGGATACTCTAATGGGAAGCGGGGCAGTAAGTGGAAGAAAGCTAAGAGGGCTTTCAAAGCCGAACTCTGAGCAAGGGCCGAACAGCGATTTCGTCAAGCCACCTGATTTCATTAATGAGTTGGTGGTTTGCCACGCAAAGCTTTGATCAGTGCGTTGGCTACGACGTCTGCGTCACCAAACGTCATATTGTGATTGGCACCATCGATGGTGATTAGTTCAAGCTGCGGTAGGTCCTTAGCCATTAGTGCCGCACCCTCATAGGGCACAACTTTATCGGCAGTTCCCCAGATGGCGGTCACAGGAATATCTGTCGCAGCCAATTTGCGATAGCGATGTGCCATGTCTGCCATGGGGAAATACCGCAGTGTGGACAGCAGTGCGCTGGTATAGCCGTCGTAGATAGCTTGAGCCTCGAACTTGTCGAGCATGTCAGCGGGTGCGCGTCCGGCGTCTACTTCGGCCTTGATGCCCGTATAGGCATACTGTTTACCCAGTACGGTGGTTAGCCATTCCCCGAGTACGGGGACATTCAATATCGATGCGGATTTGGAGTTGCGCATGTATCCCGCTGGCGCGAGCAACACCAACTGTTTTATCTGGTCGGGGTGCGAGGCTGCATAGTCCACCACATTCGCGCCGCCCATGGAGTAACCGACCAGGGACAGAGGCGTGGAGAGATTCAGTCCCTGAATGAGGGAAGACAGCTCGCTTTGATACAGTGCTGAATTGTAGGGCCCTGCGGGTCGATCGGAAAAGCCGCGGCCGAAGTGATCGTAGGTAATGACCTGGTAACCGGCGTCCAGCAAGTGCGGTATTGCCTGCTCCCAAACGAATTTTGGTGTGCTAAACCCATGCACCAGGATTATCGTTGGTTCGTGTACGGCACCTTGTCTTGTATAAGACAGCACTCCGTTTTCAGTTTGTAGGTACAACCCACCCAGCGTATTGCGCGCATCCTGGTCCAGTGTCTTGAGCTCGCTGCGAGCTACACCATAAGCAGCTGTTGCTATCAGTAACAACAGTAGAGCTGCATAGGCAGCGTATTTTACGAATACTTTCATAGCGATATTTTTTTAGCCATTAGAGAAGGGCAAAATAGCACAGTGGTTACGTAGGTACCAACAAGAGGGTACTGCCAATTGACTATGCTCTCTCGTCAAGTAACCCGGAAAGCAAATTTTGTGCCTGTTGTCGATGGAGTGCGACTATCGATTCGAGTTCAGTGGGGTGGTAAAGCGCAATTTCTTCGAGTGCGCTATTCTCGGCTAGCCATTGTCGGAACAGCTCGGCTATGATCGACTGCTTATTAGGGGAATACTGATACAAAGAACCCACGGAAATGCCGGCCCGCTTCGCAATATTGTTTGTGGTCAGGCCCTCGGCTCCCTCCTCCAGTAGTACCGAGCGTGCAGCCGATAAAAGCTTTTCCACCATCGCACGGGAACGTTCCTGCTTCGGTGCTTTTTTGGGTGAGATTGTCCGGTCTTTCTTGGCGGCAGTTTCTTTCAAGTCACTAGTCTCTTCATATTGGTTTGGCGGCGCCGTCTTTGGCGAAGCGGGCCACATTAATATCGGCGCGGATCGAGCCAGTCAGTCCCAGGTCGTGGGTGACTTTGTCAGAGCCGGAGCCAATGTGACGCTATCCAGTGACGTAGTTTCCGGTGATGAGGCTTATCGCGCAAATCCCTTCATTGGTTTAGAAATGAGTATTAGCCGCCAAGAATATGGTGGGGATAAAAGTGCGCCGGTACTTTCACCCGCCAGCGCTGCAATCACACTCGAGGCAGCGATAAAAGCCTATACAGTTAATGGTGCCCGACAACTGGATAAAGAGAACGAGCTAGGCTCTTTGGTGGCGGGTAAATTGGCGGACTTTGTAGTGCTGGACAAAAATCCGTTCGACGTTGAAATAGCGGTGATTCACCAGATTAAACCCGTTGCTACTGTCATTGGAGGCCGGCTGGTATATGGAAAGCTGTGACTAAGGATTTACTGGTATCGTCAGTGTTGTAGTCAGCGTTTTATAAAACTCCCAAAATTCATAGGCTGATACAAAAGGACTCTGCGATTGCAGAGCCTTTCATCGTGTTGGCATTGGCATTGGCTGCGAGCTGTAGGCATTCCGATAAAATAGGCACTTACCGCTTGTCTATTTCGCTAGCGTAAGCTTTTCAAACTCTTTCACTAAACGACAATCTGCCAACAGGTTTTCTAAATCCAGCAACTCTGCACCCTCCTCAAACGCATTCACGAAACTTACCAGTTCCGGTTTATCACTAGCGATGGCGTCACTCATGCGTTGCAACATCCAAACATGATAGGGAGATGCCATTCGGCGTTCGTGTTCATCACCAATTTGAAATTCTAAAGTCAAGCCACCGTCACCCGATTGGGCATCCTTAAATTCTGCGGAGGAATGAAAAGTCTTCCCCGGCAAGTCACTATCCGGAGCAGCTGCGGCGAACTCACGAACGACATGAACGGTGTCTTTCAACATGGGCCACATTTCTGAGAAGAATATCTGCAATAAGGGCAGTAAAGTCGCCGGAACTTCATCGTTTGGTAAAATCGTTCCCGGTTGCTGTTTGACCAACTCACCATCGACCAACCTATATTGTGGTTCCCGATAACTTTTATAGCCCGCTTCTTTGGATCCATTGACACGCTCAATCCATTCGCTGACCATGGGGTACTGCGTTCGGATCATAAATCCCGGCACAGGGTCTTTATACAAATGCGGATATAGCGGACCCAGCAACGCAAAATCTGCAAGGCTTGGCTGGCCGCCCAGAATATAATCATGAAGATCAAAATGCGCCTCTAGGCACGCAAGCATGTCCATCATGGATTCGGTCCATGCCTCTTGGGTTTTTGGCGTTACGCCCAATTGGGTCAAACCAACGATGGGGCCACCCGGCGCATTGTCAGGGTCATCTAGCTTGGCTTCACCAAAGGCGAAACGACCCGCAGCGATCCTTTCACTGCCCGTACCATCCACGTTGAATATCCGACCCCATTGCAACGCGTTAAAGACTTCGTGATTGGGTGAATTTTTTTTCTGCGTGTGATGCCATCGCTCCCAAAATCCCCAGGGCAACATCCATTCATCAGCCAGAAGCTCAACTAAATAACTGACCAGCTTTTGTTTCGGGCCTGTTGGTATGACAGGTGCTTGCGGGTTGGCAGCTTCCAGAAGGTCAATAATTTCGCTACTGTCTTGGAACCATCGACCGTCGGCCCCTTGCAATTGAGGTACAACATTGGTGCCGGTTGCTGGTTTTATAATGGCGTCAATAATATCTTGTGTCGCGAGGATTTCTTCGTAACTTAACACACCGTGAAATTCCTTAAAACGCAGATAGGCTCTAATTTTTGCTGAAAAATAGCTCAGGTTCCATGCAAACAAACGATAATGATTTGTCATTTCAACTCACTCTCTTAGCCGCGCAAAGGCGCGTTTGATTGCCTCTACCATCATTGATCCTGCCCCCCAATGGTAAAATGCCCCTTCGGCTTTAATGGGATCTATGGTGGCACCTGGTCGGCGCGCAGCATCATCGAAATCTTAGGACAAGTGCGTTTTCTGAATGGAGTAGGGCACTTGCATGCGAGGCCATGTCAGATTGTTTCAGATTGAAATAATTAACTTGTCCAAACCCTATGCAGAGAACGGCCCCATGTCGAAGTAGTCCCGCCAGGCACTGATTTTGCCATCGACAAACTCATACACACCCATCACGGGAAGTTCTATCACCTTACCGCCCATTGTCAGCTTGTCGGTACGCTCATTCATAACAACCCCGTCTGTGCCTTCTACCTGGTGGTGAACGATGAATTCAATTGATTCGGCTGAGCCGATAAACCCCTCTATGAAAGCCCGGATGGCGGCCTTTCCTACATTGGGTGGTCCCATCGGGATGTTGGTGTAGATGGCATCCTCGGTGAAATAGTCCATGATTGCATCGAGATCAAGGGCGCACCATGCATTGATGAACCCTGTTGTGATATCCGCATTACTTGACATGCCTTGCTCCTCAACTTTCAGGATGTAGATGAATTACAGGCAGAGCGTAGCATAACAGCCCACTGTCACCCACCGCCTTT
This sequence comes from Halioglobus sp., assembly GCA_036961345.1. Classification (GTDB taxonomy): domain Bacteria; phylum Pseudomonadota; class Gammaproteobacteria; order Pseudomonadales; family Halieaceae; genus JBALVT01. The sequence continues at coordinate 16,295 of JBALVT010000047.1, read as the reverse complement.
CGATATCTAGCTCCATTCCAGGGTCGGGCGGTGTGTCTCCCATAACCCTATGATTGCTTTATGAATTTATGTCGCATCACGATTTCACCCTAAGGCAGTCCGATTTTGAGTTGTACACACAGCGCTTTTTGGGGGCGGTAAGCGAAAGAAGACCAACGGGATTTTTTGATGGAGTAGCGCAGCTTCTTCGAAACCGATTCTATGCCGAACTTGGTTGGGTGCAGTTTACGATCTGTGATGCGGTAAGCCGAAGATTCGTAACAGGTTTTTGAAATAGAATTTCGAGGTGGGGCCGGGCCGAACTTTTCAATCCTATGTTAGTTTATTTAGCCTCATAAGCGGGCTCTCCAGGGCCGCGATATCGGTCAAGTGGGCTGCGTACTGCATCGCTGCCATAATACCCGCCGGTTCCAATATCGCCGAGCAGCAAGTGTAAAGGTGCGCGGGCGCCCTCTGCGGCAGGCTTCATGCCCATTTCGCCCGGCGAACTCCTGCTGGCCGTTGCGTAGGGGCGAGTCATGTCGGTCTCAATATAGCCCGGCGTGCACGAATTGATTCGCATTGTTGGGTAGGAGCGCGCCAGGTGGATAGTGTAGGCGTTGACGCAGGCCTTTGAGAGACCGTAGGAAGATCCATCAGCAAATCCCTGTGCCTCGAAGTCGCCGCCCTGTGCCTCTAGGGCCAGGCACCTGTGCGTTATGTTCTCGATTCCGGTCCATGTAACATCAGCCTGAGTGAGCGCAGTCTGAACGTCAGGGCCGCAGCGGGCCAGAAACATGGGCCCGGAGGCCGACGCCACGTTGACGACGCGCCCCGAGCGTTGATCCAGCAGCGGAATAAATGCTTCGCAAACCCGGTGCATACCGTGCACGTTTACATTCAGTACGGTGCGCATATCACCAGCCTCGGGGCCAATCCCCGCATTGTTCACTATTGCGTATAGCGGGTGTGGATCATCCGGGTATCTCGAAACGATCTCCGCTGCGGCGTTTTCAACGGATGCATTGTCCGCGACATCCAGGGTGAGTGTATAAAGTCTCCCGGCCCACTCAGGGTGCCCGGCGAGCAAGTCCTCGCGGGCTATTTTTCCGCGGACAGGGTTCCTTGCGCCGAGGAAGATCACCATATTGTCATCTGCCTCCAGTGCTGCGGAGACAATGGCCAGCCCGATACCTTTGTTGGCGCCGGTGACAAGAACTCGTTTTTGATCATGAGACACGTGAGCACTCCGAGTAATAGGGTGAAAAGCCACGGTGGCTAAACGCCACATTAGCAGGAGTATCCAACAGTAGCGAACAACCCGTCGGACCTGGCCTAACAAAGAGAGGCGATTTGCCCTCAGCAGAAATAAAGCCGCGGTCAGGGTAGAATACCTGCCCTTAACTCGTCGTGTTCCTTCGATATACATCGGGCAATAAGAAGGCAGCGCTTGAGCATAAGCAAGAAGGTGCGGAATATCTGGCCGCTAACAGCAAATTAGACGGCGTGGCAACAACCGAGTCTGGTTTGCAGTACAAAGTGTTACGGCAAGGCACTGGGGGTCAGCACCCGAAAGCGACTGATACGGTTAAAGTGCATTACCACGGTACCTTGCTAGATGGCACGGTCTTCGATAGCTCGGTGGAGCGTGGTGAGCCTATTGAATTCAGCCTGCACCAGGTTATTAAAGGATGGACAGAAGGCTTGCAGCTGATGGTAGTAGGGGAGAAGACCCGTTTGTTTATCCCCAGTGAATTGGCCTATGGCGACCGTGCAGCAGGAGCTATCGGGCCGGGATCAACGTTAATCTTTGATGTGGAATTGCTGGGTATCAACTAATAGGATTTTCCGCCGCAGAGCCACTGGAATATGGGGCAGACCACAATTTGCAGATTTTTGAAATCTTGGCCTGTCCCTGGTACCGCTCAGCGGAACTCGGGCTCTATCTGTCGCGGCACGAACTCTGATCTTGCCGCTGGATTTTTTTGGCAGGCTGAGATTAACTGGTCGAAATAAATTCAAAGTGGAGGTTCTTATGGTTGGCACTGCAGCCAGGATAATGGTGGCGACGCAACGCAATGCTCTGGCGGAGACCGTGGTGTTGCACGATGCACTACCGCCACTGGAAGAAGATGAAATCCGTTTGCGAGTCGACAAGGTGGGGCTGAGTGCAAACAACCTGTTTTACGCGCAGATGGGTGAGGCGCCTTTCCTCAAATTTTTCTCGGTATATCCCCTGGGCGAAGAACATAAGGAATTGGCCATGGTGCCGGCCTGGGGCGTGGCAACCATCATAGAGAGTGCCAACCCGGAGTTTGCTGTAGGGGAACGGTATCGTGGCTTCTTGCACATGACTAATGTGGTGCAGATGAAGGCCCGGCGCACGGCAGAAGGGTTCCAGGCTTTTGGTGGCAAGCGGGACAAGATTAACCAGGCCTACAACGGGTTTCTCACGGTCGATACCGGGGGCACTTCACCCATTGCCGGAGAAGGGGCAAAGGCTGACCTGGCCATGACGTCTGCCCCGGGTGGCGGTAGCGGGTTTATCATGTATGAACTGCTGAAAATGCATGCATTTTACGGTGCAAACAGCGTGGTTCTGACTTCTGCCTCTTCCAAACTGTCGCTGGTAACCGCAATGCTGTTGAGGGAGCAGCGCGATGCTGGCGAGCTGCAATGTGTAGTCGGCTATACCGCAAAGAGCAATGAGGCCTTTGTTCGCTCAACCGGTCTTTATGATCTGGTTATCTGTTACGAAGAGGAATTACCCGACGATGCCGGGCTCAGGCATGTATTGGTAGATGTTGCCGGCGATGCAAAAATTTATAAACGGGACAAGAATAAATTTATCAAAGCATTTGCTGTGGGCGGCACCCATGTCGATGCCGAAGCGTCTGTGTTCACGGCCTTTGGTCCCTCCGGCTTTTTGAAAATGCTAATTGATATGATCGCCCCGGCATCAATCAAGACCTGGGCGGCCCGCCGGCTTAGTCCCAAGTTAGAAATGTTTTTTGCCCCCACGGTGATCAGTGAGCTATTGGCCAAGTGGGGACACGCACAGATGGATATCAAGTCTGATGCGGCGTTGACCGCGTTTGTCGATGTGGCGATTGATGGTAACTTGATTGCTGTTCATCGAGCAGAGACGCCCGAGGCAGTCCAGGCCGCCTACCGCAGGATTGTAGAGGGTGAGGTTCCACCTTCGGAGGCGGTGATACTGTCGCTGGTCGACGGGTAAACGGTCGTGGGGATGAGTTAATTTGCCGGTACCTTTGCAGCCAATTTAGAGAAGAGCCCGAGTCGATCGATTGTGACAGGCGGATACTGATGACTTCACTGGCTAAGATTGATAAAATGGGTGGAGAGCTTGCCCCGTTTTGTCGGGCATGAATATATACAACCACCAGGAGTGATCTACCATGGCCAACCTATTAACCCGCAGTCTAGTGTCTTTTCTTGCCGCGCTAATTTTCGTGCTCGCGCTGCCAGCCCAGGCAGATGGAACCGGCTTTTTCCTCGCTGGCGGATTGAACTACAATGCTTTGGATGACACTTTCGACAAAGATAATTTCTCTCCGCCGGAAGACCTCGAGTCCGCCTACGACGACAGCAGTCAGGGGTTCAATCTCGGCGGCGGCTGGCGCTTCAATAAGTGGCTTGCAGTAGATGCAGCCTACTGGGACTTCGGTGAGTTCCGCTCCGATCGCGATCCCATTAGTGGCGAGAAAGACGATCTGGATGCCACCATCATCACTCTCGGGGGCATTGCGTCAGTACCGTTGTGGATTTTCGATATTTACGCCCGTGGCGGTGCCGCATTTTGGGATTTGGAAGGTGGCCGCTTTGATGAGGACGGCACTGACCTGTATTACGGCGTCGGCGCTGCCGTCAACATTTTCGGCAGCCTGGATATCTATCTCGAAGCGGTGCGTTTCGACCTGGAATCGGATATCAACAGCATTGGTGCAGGATTACGCTTTACCTTCTGAGGGAAATGCCAGGTTAAATAGCCGAATTAGGTAAAATCGATAAATGAATCCTTACCAGCGCCACCGGTACCCACGGCTACGGGCCCCGTCTCTAGTGCATAAAGTTCGGAGCACTATACGCCGGGAAGTTGAAACGAAAGCGTTGGGTCTTCGGCGATACTTTTTATGTCAGTGAGGCCTACGTGTATCTTCAAGCGACTAGCCAATAGCCTTGCGAATACTTTTTTTCTTGCTGCCATCGTTCTCGCCATTACTACCGGGTGCGTGGGGCAGTCAATAGATCCCTCTACTGCCAATCGCCACGAGACTCTTGATTTACCCTGGCGGGTACATTGCGAGACCGAAAAAACGTATGGACTGGATGTTTCTGCGGTTCCGGGAATTTATCGTGGCCGCTGGGTCTGGGGCGAAGATGGCGCCGGAGAACCGGTGTTTTTGGAAGGGGAGTTCGAAGATGGTTTCTATCGGTTGGCATCTGTCAGGTCGACCACCGGGAATGTAATCCCAGCCACAGCAGAAGGATTACGTAAAACCTGTCTCAATGCTCTGGCTCAGGGCGCAGCGGATATCCTGGCGCGGGTGATGGCAGGGCGCGATACCCGGGACATTAATGTCCCGGTAGTTTTTCCCGGGGAAGACACTGCCAGCTATCCGGTGACTCGACTGGTTTTGTTTGGAGACAGTCTTACGGATGCAGGGAGGCTCAAGCACCGGATGCAGGTATTTCCGGGGTCACCTTATTGGCTTGGTCGTTTCAGCAATGGCCCTGTTTGGCCTGACTATCTGGAGAGCGCGACAGCGCTGGCCATCCAGAACAACGCCTATGGAGGTGCCTCTGTCGACCGCCCAATGGGCTTCGATGACGGCGGTCTCATTGCTTACGTCAAAGAGGGTGGGAGATTCTTTGTCAGTGGCAGCCTCGGACAGCAAACGGATGTGTATCTGGACGAAACCTTAACATCCGACAGTTTGGCTGATGTGGCTCATACCGCCTTCATCATCTGGGGCGGAGCTAATGACTATGTTTCCAAGGAACCAGTTACCGGGCTGATTACCACGTTCCTCGACGACCCAAAGAGTGAACTGGGCTACCAGTCTATCGCCGATAATACAGTTGCCGGGCTAGTCAGTGAGATCAAGACCTTATACGCGGCAGGTGCCCGGCGCTTTCTGATGGTGAACATGCCAGACCTTGGGCGCACTCCGATTATCCTTCAAAACGAAACCTATTCACCAGATGGAACCGTTGTTACCGATGCCGGCCGTCGCTTCCAGTTGTCATTAAGGCTCAGTGCGCTGGCTGATTACCACAATGACAAGCTTGCCGACGCAGTCGTTCAGCTTAATCAGGAACTGGAGGGCGCCACCGTACTCCTGGTAGATGCGCATAAGCTGACTGCGAATCTTCTTGACCGGAAGCTTCTAAGCAACTCCAGCATCCCATTCGACTACGGTTTCTCGGTTGATGGCTTGCAAAAACAACTGATATTCATCGACCAAAAGCTGAATATACCCCAGAGCTGCTACGCAGGCTCGTACCTGGGTAGCTTTCAGGAGAGCGATACCTGCGATAACGAATATCGGGCGGCATTCTGGGATGTGCTTCACCCGGCAACGTATGCACACTGTTGGCAGGCCTACGAAGTCGGAAGAGTGCTAGCAGACGCCGGCTGGATCGCGCCCATGCCCTCGGTGGAGGATTATCGAGACTGGTGTCAGGGTTATCAGGGCGAGGGATAGGGGTTTTCGAAATCGAACGCCGAACTTTTATTCGCGCTGAAAACTCCTATGTAGTTCATTGCAATGAATAAGCTACACTTCCTGCAGTGCAATTTTTCAAGTAGTCGCCAAGGGGTTGTCAAATGAGTGTTAGAAGGCACGCGATCAAAGTTATGTTTTTGTCAGTGGGTCTGACCTTGAGTAATGTCAGTCTGTCCGCGCAGCCGTCCTTGGAGGTGGCCTCGGAGATCTATTCCGGCGGGAATATCATCACCATGGATAGCTCAAAACCAACGGCTGAAGCTGTCGCAGTGAATGGCTCCCAGATACTCGCGGTGGGCTCATTGAGTGAAATGGAAAAGCATCGCGGCCTGGATACTCGCTCAGTAGACCTTGATGGAAATACGCTCTTACCCGGGTTTATCGACGCTCATGGGCATTTCGGTATGGTAGGGCTGTTGGAAATGTCGGCAAACCTCGCCGCGCCACCGGAGGGCGTCTGTGCTGACATTGCGACAATAGTGCGGCAAATGAAGGCACATATTGACAGCCCGCAGACTAAAGAGTCGGGCGTGGTCTTTGGCATGAATTACGACGATTCTCAATTGGCAGAGTTACGCCATCCCACCGCCGCCGAACTGGATCGTGTCAGTACCAGCTTGCCGGTGGTCATTCTCCACCAGTCGGGTCATGTCGGCGCGGTCAACTCAAAAGCTCTGGCATTGTTTGGCTATGATGAAACCACAGCAGACCCTGCCGGTGGTGTATTGCAGCGCCTCCCGGGTTCGCGCAAGCCCAGCGGTGTGCTGGAGGAAATGGCCCTGTTTACACCTATGTTACCGCTATTGACACCGGCGAGTGAGGAATCGGGAGCGGCGATGTTACACGCTGCCCAGCGGGCGTATTTCGCAGCAGGTTTCACTACGGCGCAAGAAGGTCGGGCAGACCGCGCCAGTTTAGATTCGCTGAGGAAGTTTGCCTCTGCCGGACAATTACTCATTGATGTGAACGTGTATCCGGACCCGGGGTTCTATGGTAGTGACGAGGCACTGAAACAACTGCTGAAGGGTCGAACACCGGGTTATCAGAACCATTTCCGGGTGGGCGGTATCAAACTTTCCCTGGACGGCTCGCCCCAGGCGAAGACCGCGTGGTTAAGCCAGCCCTATCACGTGGTACCCGAGGGGCTTGATAAGGATTACGCGGGATACCCCGCGATGAGGCCCGAAAGAGTGGCCAAGTATGTGGATATGGCATTCGCCAGCGGCTGGCAAATTCTGGTGCATAGCAATGGTGATGCCGCTATCGACCAGTTTGTCAGCGCGGTAGGCACGGCCAGAGCAGCTCATGGGGACAAGGACATACGCCCTGTGGTTATTCACGCCCAAACTGCACGCGAAGATCAGTTGGATGCGATGAAGGCGTTGGGGGTTATTCCCTCGTTTATGACGGTGCACACCTTTTACTGGGGTGATTGGCACCGCGATTCTGTCTTGGGTCCGGCGCGCGCCGCGAGAATATCCCCCACGCGGTCAGCGTTGGATCGGAATATGCTGTATACCGCGCACAACGACGCCCCCGTAACCCTGCCCAATGCGTTGATGATTTTGTCCAGCCAGGTCAATCGCACGACGCGCAGCGGGCAAGTGCTGGGTGCGGCGCAACGGGTGCCAGTGCAAGAGGCACTCAAATCGATCACCAGCAACGCGGCGTATCAGAATTTCGAAGAACAAAGCAAGGGTTCGATCACCCCTGGTAAGGTCGCTGACTTTGTTATTTTGAATGGGAATCCGCTTACCGTGGCTCCGGCATCGCTCACTGGCATTGATGTGACCGCTACCATAAAAGGCGGAAAAACTGTTTATTCCGCGCCGTGATTGGCTAGCATAACCTAACTTGCCGAGCCCCCCTGGTGTAGGAGCAGGGCCTCTACCAGCGCCGCTCGAATATCGGTACCGGCCATCGCATCGAATCCTAGAAACATCGGCGAGCTATTTAGCTCTAGAATTTTGGCCTGCCCATTGGCATCATATTTCAAATCCATGCCGGTAAAGCGCAAGCCGAGTAACTTACAGGCTTGCAAACATTGCGATTCGATTGTGGCCGGCAGCTGGATATTCTCCAATGCTATTTCATTGTGACGAAAATCCAGCGCATCCGTGATGATGCGATAGCGTGCTATCACCTTACCATCCAGAATAAATACCCGAATATCATCCCCGCTCAACAGCTCCTGGAAGGTCACCGGTGCCGTGGCAAGCTGGGCCAGGCGCTCGGGAGTGAGATCGTGTGCAGTGAGCTCGCGGGTCTGGGCACCACCTGACACTGGCTTATAGATTGTCGGCCCGCTATGGGCAAATGCAATGACGTCCTCGGGTTTATTGCTCCACAGCGTGCGGGGTACCGGCAAGCCGGCACCAGCGAGCAATGCCAACTGCAGGGGCTTGGTAATATTGCGTTGTGCCGTAAACGGATTGTACAGCGGCACGCCCAACTCCTCCCAGCGCATTACCATGGCCGTCAGCATGGTATTGCGTTCGTTATAGCTTGTCAGTGTTTGCCGCCAGTCATTGCCCATTTCCGCCTGGCTGTCACTGCCATAAGCGATGGGGGTCTGCTGCAAACTGCGCAGGTAGACCGCAGCAGGGCGGCCCAGGTCATAGCCATCAACCCGGATATCGCTGCTATCGTTGCCCATGCTGATTGCCAACGACCGCGGAAAGCGGTTCGGGTCCAGTATCAATGGTTCGCGACCCGCTTCCCGCAGTCCAGCCTGAACCGTCAGAATATGCTCATCCTGTTCAGGCCCTATCAGTACCACGGGCGCTTCCATGTAAGGCATCGACTACAGGACTCCGCTCTAGAGGTCTTTCAGGCCAGGGAACGGGGATGTTCCAGGCAGTACGCCGGTAAGGTTGCTGCGCAGTTGTTCAGTTATTGACGCATGCAGATTGCCGAGACACCCATCGCCAGAAGGGGGGACAAAGCCGCCAGTGTCTTCCTCTCCCATGGCCATAGTTGTCATGTAGTCGTCTTTCGGCAATATGCCGAGGTCATTAATGAAGGGCATGTCGCCCCCAAGATCTGTCAGTTTCATCATATTTCTCCAGTTAATATAAGGTTGTAAGTAAATAGACTTATGTCTACCCGTTACATGCAGCAGAATTCGTGCCAACAGAAAGGAATACCGCTATCTTATTGTTTTTATTGAATTATCTATATATATTCGAGAATTTCATAACGGCAAAAAGAAAGAACTGTTGGTCTGTAGACAACTGATGGGCACGAAATACATGAGAAAAACCACCCACTGGCTGCGCCGTCGATAGGCTGTTCTGTGATTCGCCCGAAGGCCTCGCCGCTGCAAAGCTTCTGAAGCTTGGGTGGTGTTGCCATGTCGAGTGAGATCTTGGTCTGAGCGAGGGCGCCAGACATCATCAGCTACGCCGAATGGCTCTGTTATCGCTTCAATCACAGCCATCGAGATATTGCAGATTGTAGAAGGAAGGGGTGTTAATGCTTCATATACTCAACTTATACTATGAATCATAGTGATCTAAACAGGTGAAGTGAGTGACAGATAAAGCTCTACAGGGATTACTCGACAAGCAGGCTATCAATGAGGTTCTTCTTAACTATGCCCATGCAATTGATCACCGGGATGAGGACCGTCTGCGTTCAGTATTTCACCCGGACTCACAACACAATCATGGCTTTAAAGGTCCTTCCTCAGATCCGGATCGAGCATCCTCTGTGGCAAAACCCGGTGACTTTGTTGCCTTTGCCTTAAATTATCTTAAGGGCTTTTTAAACACCCATCATCAATTGGGCAGCCCGTTAATAGAGCTGCACGGAAATCTTGCGCATTCGGAGTGCTATTTTACGGCCACACATCGTATGCGTGCCAAGGGCGACCCATTGGCGCCAGAGGCGGCACAAGACGTCGAGATGGAAACCACAGTTGGGGGTCGCTACACTGACCAATTTGAAAAACGCGACGGTGTTTGGAAAATTATCAAACGAACTGGCACAACAGATTGGCGGAGAGTGTTGCCAGCCGCCGATCGGCCCGCATAGCCGACTTGGAATGATTTTGTCCCCCAGCCTTGGAAACTTGATGATTAACCGTTCTGTTCTTGCTCTGGCCCTGATTATTACGATCGTCGCCTGTAATCATAGCGACACAACTACACGGGCCGAGCCACCAGAGGTTAAAGCGGCACAGTTGGGCGAGAGGGCAGTATCGCGTGGGCAGGATCTCGATAATCCTGCGCGCCCTGGCGCTGCTCTTTACGATCAACATTGTAGCCATTGTCACAACGGGGCCGTATCAAAAGCGCCGCACTTGCATTGGTTGGCGATGATGTCGCCGCAGAAGATTTTTAATGCCTTGGATACAGGGCTTATGAAAACCCAGGGAGCCGCTTTAAGCTCGGATCAGCGCCGCCAGATTGCCGAGTATTTGTCTCGCCGAAAATTGGTAGACAGTTCATCGGAGCAAGTGGCCTATGCACCGCAGTGCAGTGCCTCCATCAAGCTGAATCCCGACGCTAGCCCCCCGAAAACAGGCTGGGGTCACGACACTTCCCGGTTCATAGCGGCTGAAGTTGCCGGGCTAACAGAAAATGACGTGCCGAAACTGCAGCTGAAATGGGCCTACGCATTTCCTGGGGCCAGGCGGGCTCGCTCGCAGCCTGCCGTAGGGTATGGCGCTGTCTTTGTCGGCAGCGAAGACGGTACGGTGTATTCGCTGGACATTGAAACCGGTTGCTCGCATTGGCGCTTCGACGCCAGTGCTGAAGTGCGTACAGGAATTGTACTTGCCGCTGGCTCAGGAGGCAGACCACCCTTGGCGGTGTTTGGCGACGTAATGGCTAATATGTACGCAGTCAACGCACTAACGGGGGAGCTAGTGTGGCGATTGCGCGCCGACGAGCACCCCAGCGCGACACTCACTGGAACACCGGCGGTTACCGAGGAAGTCGCTTACGCATCGGTCTCGTCCTTGGAAGTTGTTGCAGCTGGAAATCCTGGCTACGAATGTTGTAGCTTTCGTGGCAACGTAATCGCTGTAGACCTTGCCACCGGCAAACTGCGCTGGCGCCATTACACGATTCCAGAAGAACCGAGTCTTGTGAAAGTCACACGCGTTGGCACTAAAGTGCTAGGGCCTTCTGGGGCGCCCTCCTGGGGCTCTCCGGCCGTCGACCGCAAGCGTAACGTGCTCTACATCGGTACCGGTGAAAATTATTCATCACCTGCTGATGGCAACAGTGACGCGATAATAGCTGTGAATTTGACCACTGGCGAGCGGGTCTGGCAGCATCAGTCCATCAGCGGTGATGCCTGGAACACAGCCTGCCAACTCGAAGATAATCCGAACTGCCCGATTGAGAAAGGACCGGATTTCGATTATGGGGCGAGCATGATCCTGGTTGATCTTGCCAATGGCAAACAAGTGCTTGTGGCCGGTAGCAAGAACGGCATGGTTAGCGGGCTCGATCCCGATGATGACGGACGCCTTTTGTGGCAGAAAAAAGTGGGACGCGGCAGCATTCAGGGCGGCGTACATTTTGGTATGGCAGCGGAAGGCTCGACAGTCTATGTACCCATCAATGATATGAATCACAGCAATGACGGCAGCGTGCTCGATGAAGCAGCGGCACGTCCTGGCGTTAGTGCGATCAACGCCGCAAATGGCGAGGTTTTGTGGGCGCATGTGCAGCCTGATATCTGCGATTTAAAATATTGCGACCCGGGTGTTTCAGCCGCTGTCACCGCCATTCCTGGGGTGTTATTTGCAGGTCACCTGGACGGATTTATTCGCGCTTACGCTAAAGCTGACGGCCGCGTCTTGTGGAAATACGACACTAAGGCGCCGGTTACTGCGATTAACGGACTGATGGCCAAAGGCGGCAGCATGAGCGGGCCGGGTGCCACTGTCGCCGGTGGGCATGTGTTCATTAATTCAGGTTATGGATACTCGCTGCACGAGCCAGGAAATATGTTTGCAGTATTCGCGGTTCCTGAAACTAAATAGAAACGTTCACGGAAAACCTTTTGCGCAGAAAAATATTGGCTAATAGGAAAAATATGCAAAGCTTACGAGCAATAACAATTGAACGGAAAAGTGTAACAACCTGGGTTGCAGGATCGCTTTTGGTCTTACCTCGTTTGCTACGACGAGCCGGCTGCATGCTTTGCCTGAGTTTGCTTGGTTCTATGCTGGCCTACGCCTCCCAACCAACCGGTTCTGGAGAGTACAAAAGCGTATCGACAGATCTCGCCAAAGCATTCCAAGTGGGTGCTGGGTTTGAGTTTGAAAGCGAAGACGACATTGGTTTGCTGGGTCGTTACCATTTTGCCACCCACACTCGCGATTTTGACAAGGCGCGCGCCTTTTACCGAAAGTTAGGGTTTACCAAGGGGTTAGGCGGGTTTCCGTTAACGAACACTCATCAAATGGCGCGAGCGCTGGGCATGTTTGACATATGCCAGTATGAACTTGCAAAAGGAGAAGTTATTTCACTGCCGGGTAGTTTGAATGCCACCGGCATAGATTTATTACAATTTAAGATACCTTACAATGACGAGCCGCCCTACGCGTTACCCAATCATCTGGGTATGGCTTACGCGGCGCTGCTAACCAGGAACCTGGCCGCTGATGTTGCCTACTTGAAAAGCCAGAATGTCGAATTTTTGTCGGAGCCCTTTGGCATTCCTGGCAACCGTTTTGCGTTCTTTCGAGATCCTGAGGGCGTTTTGTACAAACTTATGGAAACTGCGCCGCCGCATGGAGAGCCGGATGCCAACATGCATCTTATGGCAATGCCATACATCGGTATAAACGTTAGTAACTTTGACGAGTCATTGGCATTCTACAAGCGCCTGGGTTACACCAATATCAAATGGCTGCCAGAAAATGGATCAGCAGAAGAAGCAGCAGCGTACGGCCTTGAAGGTCCCTTTACGATTAAGGGAGCAGATATATCATTGGGGCGTGGAGATAATCACGTGTTGCGCCTTATCCAATGGATTGAGCCTTTCAACCCAGAGCCGGCCTACCCGCCACCGATCAATCATATTGGAATTAATCGAATAGCGCTGGTGGTTCCGGACGTGGATAGGGCGGTTGGTATATTAAAACGCCAGGGTACGAAATTTCTGTCAGAAGTTGCACCGTGCTGCTCAGGTACCGGAGACGACAAAAAAGGCATTGTTCACATGTTAGACCCAGACGGTGTCTTCCTCGAATTGGTTGGTGCAATTAGGCAGCGGCCGCTGCCACCACCACCTGAGGGCTGTCCTGCACTGACGATAAAAATGCCGCCTAAGCTCAATGCTAAACCTTAGGTCGGTACTGACAAGTTGGTACTGCACAATGAATCGATCTGAGGCTTTCTGGGACAGGGTCGCCGAAAAATATTCGAGCAAGCCCGTGTCTGATGAAAAGGTATATCAGGAAAAGCTGGAGATTTGCAGAGACTATCTGTGCGCCGAGGCCGAAGTGCTAGAAATCGGCTGTGGAACCGGCTCTACAGCGCTTGCGCTTGCGCCATCCGTCAGTCACATAAACGCGGTAGATTTGTCCTCAAAAATGATTGAGATAGCGATAGCCAAAACAAGAGAGGCCGGGATATCCAATATCAGTTTTGGGCAGACTTCCGTAGAAGGTCTCAAGTTGAGTAGTGGTTCGATTGATGCGGTCCTGGCGATGAATATTCTCCATCTGGTGGACGACCCCGTAGGCGCGATAAAGGAAGTCCATCGTATGCTCAAGCCCGGAGGTGTATTCATTAGCAGCACGGCATGCCTTGCTGACAGATTCTGGTTCTTAAGGCCGCTGCTGGTCCTGGGTCGTTGGCTGGGTTTCTTGCCTGCGATAAGCTTCTTTTCCAGGGGAAAACTCTCAGAGACCATACGTGATGCCGGATACGATGTGGAACGAAGCTATAATCCGGGTGGAAGTCTCTCACTATTCGTGGTGGCGAGAAAATTAGATCCGAATTAGCTTTAGCGCAGGACAAGTGCGTTCAGTGAATGGAGTAGGGCGGTTGCTTGATTTCACACAGAGGATAATTAGCGGTCTGCAAAAGTTAAGTTGTCAGTACGGTGCCTGGATCTGGAAGCGGGGGAGTTTCTCGGTTAACGCTGTGACTCGACGAGGATAAGTTCTGAAACGCCGGTGAATGCCACGCTGTTTTCGTCGACCCCGTAGTGCGTCAGTCGGTACTCGCCGATACTCGCATCGAGGGGGATTGCCCAGCTGAGCTGCGCTATATAAGCCTGGGCTTTTGGTTTCCAGCGCACGCGGGTATTCCAATCGCCGTCCACTGCCAGAGGCTGCCAGCCGGCTGGGGTTCTGTGTTCCAGCAGCAGGGCGTTTTTATTGCCGGGAAAGGATGCGGTTGGGTTGGTTGACCAGAACTCGGCGACCGCTGTGTCGCCGGGACGATAGCGCGTCTTGTCGGGTTTCAGCGGGTCGCCATACTGCTTCCCATCGGGAGCGGCGGCGTTTTCCTCGACGGGTAGCGCAATTCCAGCAGACTTGCCGCGCCAGTCGTCGTAGCTTGGCCCTGAGGCCATGTCCGAGTCCGACTGCAGTGCGCTGGCAAGTTGGCTGGCAACTTGCCGGTAGGCGGGTAAAGTCCAGCGGCCGTGCAGGGTATGGCCGCCTTCGTACTGCTGCACCATGTACTCCTGTGGCGTGGTGACATAGCCACCGTAGCCGTTGGCGTATCCAGCCAGCACTATATGCCTGGCCCAGTCTCCCAGCTCATTGCGCACGCTGGCGCGAAGCCGCCTGCCGGCCATGGTGGTTATTTCAACGGGTAGCGCCAGTATGACCAGTTGCCCAATGCGGGCCACGGTAGCCGAATGTATCTGCGACTGCAGGGGCGGCGTGCCGCTGCCGGTTTCAAACAGGATGGGCTTTGGTGCCTGACAGGTGCGTACCGATTCAGTCCATTTCGGGGCGCCTATGACGGTGCGAATCAGCCAGTCCAGCCAGATACTCTGGTCGGTCATGCCCTCCTCAAACAGGAAATGCCCGCCACCGTCCTCGGTCGAACCACCGGCAAAGGAATAACCGTAGGCCGAGGGGCAGGTGTACTGCACACCCTGGCCGGTGAATTGGTCCTCTACCGGGTATTGGTTGAGGTTGACATAGACCTGCCGCGAGTCGATCGGTCCTGCAAGGGCTTCGCCGGCTTCGGCAAACAGCCGCTTTGCCACGTCCAACTGCAGATCACCCATGATACGGGTGGTTTCCACATCGGTAGCGCCCGGCCCGGTATTGTCCAGGTTGGTGTTGGGGGTGACGTCACCGGGATCAGATTGGGCAAATGCAGCCACGAAATCATCTGCGGCGTTATACGTAGTGCCGTGTTCACGCTCCATTTGTAGCGACGCGTAGCCCTTGTGATCGCCCGATACCAGACGGTTGTAGAAGTTCATGGCGGTCGGGTGCAGCGCGTACCAATTAATGATACCGATCGCGCCTGAGTCGTCGACAAACTTCAGTAATGTCATTTCGGTGTTGGTATTCTGGCTGTAGCGTTCCCGTTCAGCTGCAGGGTTTTCCATGTAGGCTAGCACCGAGCGATTGGCGCCGGCGCCGTTCACCTGGCCGCTGTTGATGTACACGTTTCCCGGCTGCATATCATGATGGGCTTTGATGATCGAGCGGGTAATTCCGTCTACGATCGCCTCAAAGTGATCCGGGTAGAGGCCGCCATCAAGCCCGGTTGCTGTGCGTGACTGCCAATAGCCACCGGGACCGGAGTGGGTATGGGTGGCGCTTATGATGACGTTGTCCAGGCGGTAGCCGTCGCCAAGTTGCTCCTGCAGGCGCTCTACCACTTCCAGTGTCATGTGATGATCAATGCTGCCGAGGTCGGCGCTGACAAACACCAGTCTTTGGTCAGGTTTGTCCGCCTGTGCAATGACAAAGGCGCGTGAGCGAAGTCGTGTATGGATGCCTTCACCGACCTGGTCAGCGCGACCGAAGCCCCAGAGCTGTATTCCGACCAGAGGCCCGGTAATGTCACTGATGGCTCGCCCTATGAGGTAGTTTTGCGCGTCTTCGCCGCTCGCACCGTGGACTCCTAGTAGCAGGATAAAGCCGAGACAGAGGCTCTGCAGGCGTTTCAACAAGCACTTTTGCGAGGCTGGATGGGTTTGCGGATAGAGCCAGAGAGTTTTCAAATTGATTAAGGGTCCACATATTGAGGCTTTCGAAGGGACAAGTATGTGTGGTGCGTGTCCTGTTGCAGTCGAGTCTTACACAGCTTAGTCTAAATTTCGACTGGGCGTTTCATTGTTTTATTGAGATCGTAGCAAAGAGATCGGATGCGTACTTTGGGACGGGCAGTGTACATGGTACTGGCACGTTAAAAGTCACGAACGAAATAAATCCGACCAACTTGCCTCAAGCAACAGCCCTGCTCTATTGCTGTAAACGCAGTTGTCCTGAGATTCCGATAGTGTTCAGCTCTGACCAGATGCCTTCCCAGATTGAACAGGTTGCTGACCGCAGCATGCGCACCCAGAAATCTCTGCGCTTGACCTGTCGATTTGAATCTCCGGGATGCCGGACCACGCATCCCT
>JBALVT010000046.1:0-23491 GCA_036961345.1 Halioglobus sp. | reverse complement strand
GTTGACAGCCTCGGCAATAGCCCTCACGTAGTCGTTTTCTCGATAGACGTATCGGTACTGCAATTGACCATCCAGATATGGCCCCCAATCTAGCCAGGTTGCATCATGGGCTGCCAGGTTATTCGGTACGTTCTCAAAATCGGATACTACCAGGGTGTAGTAACCCTCAGTATCCACTTTTAGTACATTCTCCAGAATGCACTGGGTAGCGCCGCCATTCCAGAAATTGTAAGTGCACAGATTGTACAGGCGAACCTGCCGTCCTGGCGCTGCGGGGCTCTCACCCCCACGTGTATCAGGTGCCGTGAGGTACTTCGCCCTAACCACAAAAATACTGCCAAAGCGGCGACTATACTGTGTGTTCAGATACTGTACATCGGCATTTGCCAGCGTGTCTGAAGGGGCTTCAAAATTGGAAGAAGTTGACCACACGGGAGGATTTTTAGGCCTGTGGTCTATCACCGGCATTGCCGGAAAAACTTGCTCCGTTCGAAACTGCGGAACCCCCGGAGCAAACAAATCACACTCGTCAAAATGCCTTACCCGCTCACCTTCCGAATCGTAAATACTCATGGCTGGAAGCGGCACCCCACCGGAGCCGGGACGATCTCCGGAGTCAATATGGTATAAACGCATCAGGTTCATCACAAACTGGTTTTCCCTAATGCCATCTTTTCGAAAACCGACATAACTTGTGTTTCGCGCCGGCTCTGACGCCGGCTCTGAAAATTCCAACGTCGCGGTATAGTAATTTTTTGCATCTGCTTCGACGACTTGTTGAAACGGATTCACACTGCCCTCATCGGGCTGGAGTTCGTTATCTCTCAAAGTTTTCAGGTTGTTCAAATCCATGTCATTGGGGTGAAATGCAAAATACCTGGCGTTGGGGTACTGCCCGCGAATGACGGCTTTGCCTCCAGGCTCAACAACAAATGCGCCTTTAAGCGTATCGATTCCAAGTTTGGCAGCCCACTTGGAAATAATGAAAGTATTGGAGAAGTAATTAGAACCCGCGATGTCTGGCAAGTTAGGGAAATTATTGAACGTCAGCGGTGTGCCGATACGTGGCCAGGCCTCGCAGACAGTCTGCGCGGAGGGGCGCTCTGCCTCTACCCACGCCCTACCACCAAGACTAATACCACAATGTTTTGCAATGTAGTCCGTGATGCGCCCTTCACTGCCAATCAGAGTGGGGGCATTGAGCTTTTCAAAGGTTTTGATCATGGGTTTATCACCATTGACGGCACCTGCCCAAGCATCGATTGTTTCGTGCACTCGTTGAAAGTCATCATGAATACTGGACGGAGAACTCTCCAGCAGAGTTTCAATAACCAGAGCATGGCCTGCCAGTTCTGACAGACCATCTGTATTTACACTGCCGGCGTTTACCTGAGCCAGGGTGTCGCAGAATAATCCAATTTCAGCCGGCGTATCTTCCTGAAAACAGGAACTCAAAAAAACGAACAACACCATCAAAAATATACGATTGATGGTTTTCAAATGACGTCGGTACATAGTATTTCAGCCCCGATATTCGCTAGTCCATGCTTAGAGTGACTGGGAAAAGCGCAATTTCAGCGCCAGGGTACCGAGCATAATGCCCGGCTGATGTTCAAAACTGTTGCCCGGCGCATATTCCAAACTAGCCAATCGTTTGCTCAAGCGCTCCCAGGCAATCACTTGCTCGAGACGGGAGATGCCCGCACCCGGACAGGTACGCGGCCCCTGTGAAAATGTAAGGTGGTTACCCAGAGCCTTTCGCTCCAGGTCCATCTCATAAGGACAGGCATATTGTTGCGGGTCTACGTTGCCCGCGCCAAAGCGTATATGCAAAATGGAGCCCGCTGGCACAGCGACACCCTGAAACACTTCGTCGCGCGTTGTTATTCGCGTAGACAAACCCTGGGTAGGCGCACGCACGCGCATAGACTCTTCCGTAAATGCCCGCAGTTTTTCCGGGTTCGCCTTTAAAACGGGAAACAGATCCGGCTGGTCACACAGCAGCTGAGCCTCTTCTTCAATCGCATACTGGGTAGTTTCCAGCCCGCCCAACACCATCAAGTATACGATTCCAATCACTTCGTCATCTGTAAGCTTTCTATCCAGCGCCTTATAATGAATTTGGGTAAGAGCGCTGATCATGTCGTCTTGGGGATCGCTCCGTTTACGGGCCACCTGGCCTGCAACGTAGTCAGCAAAACCGGCCAGCTGCTGTGCCTGCTGCGCCGTATCTTCCTCGGACAGCTGATTGAGATGACCACGACCGTAGACGAATTGCATAACCTGGGCCGATCCCCAGGCCGCAAGCTTTTCCCGATCTTCAAGGGGAAAACCCAATACCCTGCAGGTCACTATCTGGGGCAAAGGTCTGGCGAATTCCTCGATAAAATCAACCGTACCTTTACCATCACCGTCATCACGGTCTATCCACTGATCAATCAGTTCATCAACAACCTGAGTAATCATTGCCCTGTGACGTTTTGCACCCGGGCCCACCCATGGATCCGTGAGTTCCTGTCGGTGGGCGCGCCACAATGCGATCGAGGGCCGCAAGGTTCGTATTGAATCCAGGGCGATGCTAAAACGCGAGGCATCCATAGGCGGTTCCTCGCCCCTGTCTCGCATGCCCTGAAGCTGCGCGACCATCTGACTCATCACCGTAGTAAAGCGCTCTGGGTCTTTAACCACACGTTCAATGTCCGCGTAGCTGTTCAGCACAAACGCGTCGCTTTTCCCATCCGGGCCCTCACCGGGCAACACCAGTACAGGCGCATCCCGGTGCAGTATCGGATAGGCCTCATACCAGTGTTCCTGAGCACCGGGACCAAACAGGTCAACATCCTCCACAGCAACAGGGCAGGACATCGGGCTCAGATGATGATTAGGTGTTTTTTCGTTCATATACATGCCTGCTCAGGTGACAACAAAGCCAATAAACACACAAGATAACATCTGATACAGACTTGGACATCTCTCGATAAAGAAAATATGAGCCAACGACACCTAAGCTTGTGTAAACTGCCCACCTACCGCTATAAAAACATTGGAAAAAATCATGGCCCTGGAAATTTTTGCGCTCATTGTAATGCTGGTAATAGCCGCTGTAGCCATCTGGTTGATCGTGATTATTGGTCGCCTGCCAGGAAATATTGCCCGGGAACGAGAACATCCCCAGGCGGATGCGATTTCGATTCTGGGCTGGATCGGTGTTATTACAATGGGTTTGGGCTGGTTTATCGCCATCGTCTGGGCTTACAGCAAACCCCTGGCGAGTATCGAAAATATGAACAAGTTGCAACATCGAATAACTGAACTTGAAAAACGTTGCGATGACTCCGCACGGGAGACAGCCCAATGATTGCCTTTCTGAGCATAATCTACGGCCTTTTCTACTTTCTTATATTTAACGTTTTAAAGGTACTGAAAAAGACTCCGGGGAATATCGCGTCATTTGTAGGTGTTGGCATAATAATGATCGGCTCAATTATTTTCATGTGGTACACCTATGCGCCGCTTGCTCAGGATGCCCGGGTATTTCGATACGTTATTCCTATCGTGCCAAATGTTCGCGGTACAGTGGTGGATGTACCGGTGCAAGCTAACGTAGACATTGCAAAGGGAGAAACGTTATACCGCATTGACCCCGAACCCTTTGAGTATCGGGTATCGCAAGCCGAGGCATCAGTTGCCCAGTTTGCCGCCCAGGAAACGCTGGCTGAACTGCAGGTAGAGCGAGCGCAAAAATTGCTCAAAACCCAGGCCGCATCCAAGGTTGACCTTGATCGCTGGACTGCACAACTGGCCGCCGACCGCGCAGCCAAGGCCGGGGCGATGAGCAAGTTGGACAACGCCCGCTGGGAACTGACTGAAACGGAAGTGAAAGCGCCAACCGATGGTTATGTCATCAACCTGCAACTGCGCCCCGGTAGCTTTGTGGGCAGCACGGGTTTATCTGCGGCGTTGGCATTTATCAGCCAGGACAGCACGGAAATCTTTGCCTCATTCAGCCAGAGCGCCATCCGACGCATACGCAAAGGTGACCCGGTTGAGCTTACTTTCCCCCATATACCGGGCGAAGTGTTCCCCGGCACCGTAACCGACATTGTTAAATTCAGCGGCAATGCCCAATTGCAGGCCAGTGGCACACTGCCATCAGACTGGGGAGGAACCGCTCCAGACCGCTGGGCAGTGCGGGCGAATCTGGACGACGCCGAGGTCGCGGAAAATCTACCTCAAAGCACCGCAGGCTCCATGGCGGTATTTACCAACGGCGGAAAACCTGTTCACGTTATCAGCAAAGTGGTATTGAGGATGAATGCCTGGTTGGCATTCCTGACAAACCCTTAAAGGACCAGGTGAGCTGGCCATCCAGAGCATACACAAAGGAATAACTATCATGGATTCAAAATTGTACGACGGCCTGCTAGTGATCGACTGCGCCAGTTTTATTGCCGGGCCAGCCGCGGCGACAATATTTGCCGACTTTGGCGCCAGAGTCATAAAGATTGAGCCACCCCACGAAGGTGATGGCTACCGAAAACTTATCCAGATGCCCGGGATCCCTCGCAGCGAGAGCAACTATCCCTGGTCCTTGACCAATCGTAGTAAAGAGAGCCTGGCCGTGGATCTCAAACATCCACAAGGGCGGAAGATTCTGGAGGAATTGGTCAAGCGCGCCGATGTTTTCATAACCAACTATCCCACACCGGTACGCGATAAGCTCAAGCTAAGATACACGGACCTGAAACCCCTGAATTCCAGACTCATCTATGGCTCTCTCACACCCTACGGGGAAACCGGCCCGGAATCGGCCAAAACCGGTTACGACGCCACGGCATGGTGGGCGCGCTCAGGGCTTATGGAGCAAGTACGCGCCTCGGCAGATACACCCCCAGCCATTTCGGTACCGGGTATGGGTGATCATATGGCCGCAAACACTTTGTATGGCGCAATAGCCAGCGCGCTGTATCGCCGGGAACGAACGGGACAAGGCGCCATGGTGGGAACCTCACTGCTCGCCAACGGTTTGTGGTCGAACGGCATAATGGTTCAGGCCGCCCTTGAAGGCGCCAACATGAGTGCAAGAATGGATCAGAGCAAGGTGAGCGCCTTTACCCGGTCATACCGGTGCCGGGATGACCGCTGGTTTTTGCTCACCATCCTTCCCCAGGCGCAGGATAAATCCTGGCCCTCACTAACCCAGTGCATCGGCCAGGAAACACTTGAGAACGACCCTCGTTTCAGCACTATGGCCGACAGAGAAAAAAATAAGACCGAGCTGGCCGACATTCTGGGCAAGGCATTTGAAGAAAAAGACTGGGCCGACTGGGAGCGAGATTTCGCCGCATTCAGCATTACCTGTGGTGTCATTGCCAAGACTCAGGATGCCACCACCGATGAGCAGGTGCGCGGGGCTAACATGCTGGTTACCGACAATTCACCTGAGCAGAAACCCAGTCTCGACAGCCCCATTTATTTCGAGGGTGTAGAAAAACGCCCGCCGCAGCAGGCGCCTTCCGTGGGGGAGCATAGTAAAACGATACTAGCGGAGCTTGGGTTTAGCGGCAGCGAATTATCACAACTCGAGCAAGATGGAGTGATTAGTTAGCCTGCTATACGCACTCTCGCAGACCTGGCCAACTCTCCTGACATTGCCATATAACAATATCACTAAGCTACAAAAGAAAAAGCCCCGACAATGTCGAGGCTTTTTCGTCTTCAACGCTATCTAAGCATAGCGACCTATTTCTTCTTCTTGGCTTCCTGACGTGCTTTTTCTTCTACAATAACCTTCTCGGAGACTGAAGCTGGGCATGGCAGGTAGTGGGCAAATTCCATGGAGAACTGACCGCGACCGGATGTCATAGTACGCAGGCTGCCGATGTAACCAAACATTTCCGAAAGCGGAACGTCTGCCTGCACACGAACACCTGAAACACCAGCGATCTGATCTTTGATCATGCCGCGGCGACGGTTAAGGTCGCCAATCACATCACCCACGTGATCATCGGGTGTAAATACGTCAACCTTCATAATCGGCTCAATGATCTGAGGGCCGGCCTGAGGCATGGACTGACGGAACGCGCCGCGAGCGGCCAATTCAAATGCAACAGCAGACGAATCCACCGCGTGGAAACCACCATCGTAAAGCTCGATTTCAACGTCCAGAACAGGGAAGCCAGCAAGTGGTCCGTGCACCATCATGCCCCTGAAACCCTTCTCGATCGCCGGGAAGAATTCCTTGGGAACATTACCGCCCACAACAACTGAGGCGAACACGAAGCCAGTTCCTGGCTCACCTGGTTTAATACGGTAATCAATTTTACCGAACTGACCAGAACCACCAGATTGCTTCTTGTGGGTGTAGCTGTCTTCAAGCGGCTGAGTGATGGTCTCGCGGTAGGCAACCTGTGGCTGACCCACTTCCAGCTCCACCCCGTAAGTACGGTTGAGAATATCGACTTTGATATCCAGGTGAAGCTCGCCCATTCCTTTAAGAATGGTTTCACCTGAGTCTTCGTCTGTTTCAACACGGAACGAGGGATCTTCTGCAATCATTTTACCGATGGCGATACCCATCTTCTCAGAACCGCCTTTGTCTTTAGGCGCAACGGCAATCGAGATAACGGGCTCTGGAAATACCATCGCTTCAAGCGTACACGGATGCTTGGGATCACACAGCGTATGACCGGTTTGAACATTTTTCATACCAACACAGGCGATAATATCACCGGCTTGCGCGCGGCTGATTTCGTTGCGGTCATCGGCGTGCATCTCAACCATACGGCCGATACGCTCGGTTTTGCCCGTAAAGGAGTTAAGAATGGTGGTGCCTTTTTCCAGTACGCCTGAATAGATACGTACAAAGGTCAGCGCGCCAAAACGGTCATCCATAATTTTGAATGCCAATGCGCGCAGGGGCTCATCAATAGAAACTAAAGCCACTTCACCCGTTGGTTCACCTTCTTCGTCAGTCAGCGGCTGTGGGTCTACTTCTATGGGGCTTGGCAGGTAATCAACGACCGCATCAAGAATCAGCTGTATGCCTTTGTTCTTGAATGCCGAGCCACAGTAAGTGGGGAAGAAGTCCATGGTGCGGGTACCCTTACGAATACAGCGCTTGATGTCTTCCATTGAAGGAATTTCGCCTTCCATATAGGCCATCAACAAATCATCGTCTTGCTCAACGGCAGTCTCGATCAATTGATCATGATACATATTGACGTCATCAACCATATCAGCCGGTACGTCCACAACTTCGAAATTCTCTGGCAGACCAGTGTCATCCCAAACGTAAGCTTTTTTGCTCAGAATATCGACAACACCCACAAAGTCTTCTTCACGGCCAATTGGCAATGTCATAATCAGCGGGTTGGCGCCCAACACTTTCTCAACCTGATCAACAACGCGCAAGAAGTCGGCGCCCATGCGATCAAGTTTGTTAACAAAGATGATACGAGCAACTTCAGAGTCGTTGGCATAACGCCAGTTGGTTTCAGACTGGGGCTCTACACCACCAGACCCACAGAACACACCAACACCGCCATCGAGTACCTTCAGCGAGCGATAAACCTCTACCGTGAAGTCTACGTGCCCTGGCGTATCGATGATATTCATCCGATGGTCTTTCCAGTAACAGGTGGTCGCAGCAGACTGAATGGTTATGCCACGTTCCTGCTCCTGCTCCATGAAGTCAGTTGTTGCCGCTCCATCGTGAACTTCGCCAGTTTTATGGATTTTTCCTGTCAGCTTGAGTATGCGTTCAGTCGTGGTGGTTTTGCCCGCATCAACATGCGCGAAAATTCCGATGTTTCTATATAAGGATAAGTCTGTCATTGCTCCACTCATTGAGTAAGGTAAATGTAAAGATACAGGTCAAAAATTCGTGCCGTAGTGTACAGCAGTTTGCTAGCTAAATAGCTAGGTAATTTGCATAATTTACTGTTTTTTTTAGAGAATTCCCGCGTCGACCGAATGACAGGCGCTCCAACCGCAGCTTATGTTCTATATACGGTGCGGGAAAAAAAGGGCATGCTCTCGGAAGACTCTTCCCGAAAAAACTAACCCATTGATTTAAAAGACAATATTTACAGGCTTTCGAGCATCTCACTGGTCCGTAGTGGGAACAGCGTATTTATCATAGTCAGCCATAACTCGCTCAGCTCGAAAAACCCCAATACGCTAATCGAACTGCATGCCCTCGAACTGACCACTTTCTCGCCACCCGTCAATATATTTGAAATAGGCCATGGCCCCGCCAGGATGCCCCACATACGACGCAGCCTCCTCCGGAAGGGGCTGCCCCTCGTTATTGTAATAACCGGGCGTGCAACTTTGATCACCCAACATCTGCGTGCTGCCAGACAATAGCTGTAGCCAGGCATTCTCTGCCTCTAGCGATGCCTCAACGGTCTGATAACCGCCATCAAGTGTGTGCTTGACCATCAGCGCTATGGTCTTGGCCGACTCCACAATATTGTGCGGAACATTGGCAATAAAATTGGCACCTTGAGTGGGTTGTACCCGGAAGGCATTGGGAAAATTGTGCACGTTTATGCCGTGCACCGAACGCATGCCTTTGCCCCAGTACTCCGACAAGGTGACGCCATTACGGCCCACGGTTTCGAACCCGGAACGGTCCAGAAGATCGGTTCCTATTTCAAACCCGGATGCGTAGATAATGCAATCCACTTCGTATTCCTGGCCCGCGACGACAATGCCATTTTCAGTGATGCGCTCAACACCCTGGCCATCCGTGTCCAACAATACGGTAGAGGCTTTGTTGAAAGACTGCAGATATTCGTCGTGGAAACACGGGCGCTTACACAATTGGCGATACCAGGCCTTGAGCTTTGCAGCGGTTTCTTTGTCTGCCACTACCTCATCAACACGATTCCGGATTTCATCCATTTTTTCGAAATCGGAGTCTTCATAAGCCTCCAGCATCTTCATTGGATCGCTGTGTTGTTCCGGCGGTATCTCCGACAATTTGGACAGAAATCGTCGCGCAAGATCGGTCCAACCATCGTTAATCAGATCCTCCCCGTTACCGGTACCGCTCATATTCTTGGTAAAGTTCTCCATCCAACTGCGTTGCCAGCCAGGCTTGTCCGTGGCCTGCGCATACCACTCGGGGCTGGTTGGCTCGTTACCGCGCACATCCACAGACGAGGGTGTGCGCTGACAAACGTAAAAAGTCTCGCAAGCCGCAGCCAGATGCGGCACACATTGTACTGACGTCGCGCCGGTCCCGATTAGTGCAACCTTCTTGTCCGCCAGCTTCTCCATGAGAGCACCGCCTGAGTCGCCACCGGTATAGGCGTAATCCCAGCGACTGGTATGAAACGAATGCCCCTTGAACGTCTCAATACCCGCTATACCTGGCAGCTTGGGCACATGCAATGGGCCGGTACCCGTGGCGACAAACTGGGCGGTAAACGAATCGCCGCGATCAGTCTGAATACGCCACACTTTATCCTCATCCTCCCATGTCAGCCCAGTCACCCGGGTATGGAATAGCGCCTTGTCATACAAACCATATTGATTGCCGATGCGGCTACAATGCTCCAGAATTTCTGGCGCTCGGGCATATTTTTCACGGGGCATATGCCCGGTCTCTTCCAGCAACGGCATGTAAATCATCGAGGCGGTGTCACACATGGCCCCCGGATAGCGATTCCAATACCAGGTACCGCCGAAATCTCCGCCTTTCTCAATAACACGGTAGTCAGTAATACCCTGCTCAGCCAGGCGCGCTCCAGTGACAAGTCCTGCAAAGCCGCCACCGATAAAAGCGACTGTAACGTGATCTGTTTTAGCGTCACGCTTTTCCACCTGAACATAGGGGTCATCAAGATAATGCTCAAACTTGTCCGTAAGACGGATATATTGGTCATTGCCATCGCTGCGGAGGCGTTTTTCACGCTCCAAAGCATATTTTTCTTTTAGGGCGTGGGTGTCCATGTTTGACTCCAATTAATGCTGTCCATGTCTTGGATGTTATTAGCGAGGATGCGCTACTGGATGGCAGCTAGATAAACTCCGCCAATTTCTCAGCAATCTCTTCAGGGGTCACCATGGGTGAAAACCGGGCAAGCACTTCGCCGCGCGTACCCACAAGAAACTTGGTGAAATTCCAGGTAATCTCGTGTTTCCCCTCTTCGTCGGGCATAGCGGTGGTCAAAAGTTGATACAACTTACAGGCGCCGTCGCCGTTTACCTCGATCTTGGAAAACATAGGGAAACTGACCTCGTAGTTCGATTGGGCAAAGGCCTGTATCTCTTCGTTAGTACCGGGTTCTTGTGCGCCGAACTGGTTACAGGGAAAGCCCAGCACCACCAGCCCATCTTGCTCTTCGTGCAATGTACGCAGACCTGCGTACTGTGGGGTAAGGCCTCACTGACTGGCGACGTTTACCACCAGACAAATTTGGCCTTTATACTGTTTGAATGACACTGGCTGACCCGTGATCGAAAGCATTTCTACATTGTGGAAGCTCGTCATTTTGGTTTCCCTTTTTTTATGAAGGACAGTACAAGAATAACACGAACTTGCGGAAAAACATCTTCCCAATACCCCCCTAAAATTCATTTGGAGCCAGGCCATTTCGCCCGGTTTTTCGTCACTGACAGTGGGTATTGCAGCAACCCCTCTGGTGACACTGAATCCAATAGAGATCAGAGGCATTGTTGATTTTCCCGGCGGTATCTATACTTGATGTATGAAGCGTCCTCTTCCTTCCCATTATTGCTATCGGTTTTTCTGGTTTCTCCTGTTGATCTCCCTATCGACCGCCCTCCTCGCCGACTCCGAAGCCCCGCTGAAAAAGGCACAACAGGAGGAATTCCGTGAGCTATTTGTGGAGCTTGACGGGGAGTTACAAGCCATAAAAAATGAATTGCTGGCGATTGACAGGGATATCCTGTCAATTGGCGAAGAGTCGGATCCCTCTGGGGAACAGCCACTCATAGTACTAGTGTCTGTGGAAGCCGGAACTCCAGCAAACCCCGCCAGCATACGCCTCCAACTGGATGGCAACGTGGTGAGCCATCATAAATACACTAACAGTGAAAATGAGGCCCTGCGAGTGGGTGGGGTGCACCGACTCTATAGCGGTAGGGTAAGTGAGGGACAGCACGATCTGCTTGTTACACTAATCGGAAAAACAGATGAAGACAGGGAGTTCAGCCGGCAGCGAAGTACCACCATCACAGTGTCAGAGGGTCGGCAATACCTGGAACTTGAGCTGGCTATCAGCGCAAAGAACCCGGAACCCGATGTGAACATCCGCCAGTGGCGCCAATGATACAAGCTCTAAAAACATTGGCGATTTTTGGTTTTATACTGGCTGGGCAAATAGCCTTGTCCTGCGCTGGATCCAACGCCGCAGCGGCAACGCAAGAGGCCCCCGACCGTCTTGGGCAACTACTCTTGGGTGAAGCACTATTTCAATCTCGTCAAAGCAATTACTTTGGGGCAATCAACATCTTGCAATCCGCCGAAGTGCAGGAACTTACTCCGGCCCGCTCCTGGGAAACCAGGCTGCTTCTGGCGCGGACCAAGCTGGCCTACGGCATGCACCTGGAAGCGGGTCTTGAGTTCCATGCCATACTCGGGGAGGACGTGCCAGCCCCACAGAGAAACCGAGCCTGGTATGAATTGGCGCGGAGCTTTTTTTACAAGGGCTACAATGAAGCGGCCGCGGAAACACTGTCTTACATCCGCGGCGATCTGCCCGCCGATATTGTCGGTGACCATCAGCTATTACGCGCTTCAGTTTTGATGTCAATGCAAAAAAACCGCGAGGCTGCACAGGAACTTGAGCACTGGCGCGGAGCACCAGAACTCGCCGCCTATGCCTTCTACAACCGAGGGATTGCCCTGGCGCGAGCCGGTGACATTGAACGGGCCAGGCCCGTACTCGAATCAGCCGTTAAGTTGCCTGCCGATGGAAAGGAACGGCTGGCGCTCAGGGACAAGGCCAGGTTGTCCCTGGGATACCTTTACGCCAGGGGTGGGGACTATAGAGGTGCCCGGGCCCAATTTGAGGCTGTGCAAGCGCAGGGGCCATTTTCCAGTCGGGCATTACTTGGGCTTGGCTGGATCGACTACCAGCAGGGCCACGGTGAAAGCGCGCTGGCGTCATGGACAAAACTGCGTGGTCGCTCTCCAACCGATCCGGCAGTGCTGGAAACGCTACTGGTCATACCCGCTCTGCATCGGGAGCGCCACGCAACTCAAACAGCCACTCAAGACTACCAACACGCAATTGAGACTTACAACAAGGAACTGCAACAGTTGCAGGCTGCCAAGAATTTCATAGAGACAGGTAATGTCGTTTCAGCAATGTTACAGAATGAGAAAAAACCAAAATCGAACGACTCCATTCCCGCCCAGAGTGCAAGCCGTTTTTTGGGTTCCCTAATGGCCGACAGAAGTTTTAGCGAGTTAGCACGAGGCCACAATGAGCTGCAGTCCATGCTGGAGACGATAGACCAGGGACTACAAAAAACTCATCCAATATCGGGCAGTGCCGTAGATCAGAAACCGCCATTGCCGTCACAGACTGAGCCAAAGTTGCCATACGTCGCATCAAACACCACCCCCGCGCAGGCAACAGCAGTGCCGGAACAAAAACAACTCCAAACTGGCAGCGAGTATCGCCAGTGGATCGGGGATGAGAAAAACGTCTCAGGGACTAGCAATCGTGAAATACCACTGCTACCAGAAATTGAACAACCCACTCATCATGAGTTAACGCCGCTTCCCAAAAAAGTATCTCCGAGGCGAGCGAAACCGAATTCTTTCAAATTACCAGCGGTTTCAAATTACATCAAACAACCACCCAGCCCGGAAATTACGGGTATGCCCAACAGCGAAATCCTCTGGCTACCAAAATCTGGTGAGTTCCGCAGGCCGGGTCAGGAGATGAAAGAGGATTATGCCTATCCAGATTCGGCTCCGCAGCAACAAACCGAACCAGGCGACACTTACGGCTACCAGTTGACTCGCCTGCTCTCGGTGACGGAGGAAGAAACCCACTTCGATTCTGGCGCGGTACCGGTTGGGCAAGCTCTGCGTGAACTTGCCGTAACGCTGAACAATACTACCGACAAGATGGCAGCGCTGAATAATACATCCGCTCATTACCTGGAAAACAAGAGGCGGCAAGAACGCATAGACATGTTACACGCTCGCACTTTGAAGTTGCGGATGCGAATAGCCAATGCTCTGGAACTGTACGAAAGCTACGTTGCCGCAATGGCCCTGGGCGAGTTCGAACGTCGTCAGCACTTGCTTGAAGATCTATTGGAGCAGGCGAGTCTGGAGCTGGCAAAAACCTATGACAATAGCGCCGAACAGTAACGTCCTGGCCAGGCTTGCGCTGGTGACTGCCTGCGCCCTTGGCACGGCATGCGCCACTGAGCCGGCCCCGAGCAATCCTGGGGCAAAACAGATGCGTGAAAGCGCTATGCGGGATAAATCGGCCACCAGAGACCGCAGCGAGGCGATTGCTGCGTATCGCGATCATCTTTCCCGCTACCCCGGCAGCGCCGATTACGACGCCATTAGCAGGCGTCTCGCTGACCTGCTATTAGCAGAGGCGGCCCAGTTGCAACTCGACGGGGCGAACAAGGCAGGCAATACTGCCGCGATTGAGGCCTACTCGGAGGCCATTGCACACTACGAATACCTGCTGGATAAAAACCCTCCAGCGCCTGAGAAAACCGAGCTTCTATACCAGCTCTCGCGAGCCCAGCAAGAGAGCGGATCGTCACAGGAGGCACTGGCCAGCATAGCTCTCTTGCTGCAGCAGGAGCCAGATGACAGCGTAGAACTGCGCGGCGATACGCTTTTCCGTCGTGGAGAAATGATGTTTAGCACGGGCAACTACCTGGAGGCAGCCAGATCCTATCAGCTGGTTGTAGACATGGGCCCCCGCACACCGCCCTACCAGCAGTCTCTTTATAAACTCGGCTGGAGTCTATTCAAGCAGGAGAATTATCGGGCATCCCTGGACCCCGCGTTTCTATTTCTGGACCTGAAACTCCCAGCCTCTAAACCCTACGCACAGCCCGCTGGGATACTGCCCGGCGCAGATGGCGAACAGGTAGCGGATATGTTCCGCGTGATCAGTATGAGTTTTTCTCAACTGGGCGGTTTGAGCGC
Source organism: Halioglobus sp. (assembly GCA_036961345.1). Taxonomy (GTDB): domain Bacteria; phylum Pseudomonadota; class Gammaproteobacteria; order Pseudomonadales; family Halieaceae; genus JBALVT01. The sequence continues at coordinate 9,321 of JBALVT010000046.1, read as the reverse complement.
AGCGGAGCGGTATTTGGCTAGCAACAAGCAGCATAGCTACCAGCGACAAATCTATCGAGAGCTTGCAGGTTTGTATGAAAAACGAGAGCAGACAGGCGAGACCGCGGAAGTATTAATGACTTTGGCGCGCAGTGAACCTCTGAATGCCGAAGCACCTCGGCTCACGGCCAGAGTGATAAGTCTCTATGGCAAGGCGGGATTCCAGAATCGCTCAACCGCCATGAAAATTGAACTTGTGCAAACCTACGGGAGGGAATCTGATTTTTGGACACAGCACTCTCCCGAAAATTTCCCGGATATAGTGGCGCTAGTACGCACCAGCCTGCGACAACTTGCCGACCTATTCCACACAGAGACGCTAAGGACAGGCGCCCCCGGAAGCGCCGATCAGGCAGAGCATTGGTACAGGGAGTATCTTGCCGCAAATGAAAATGCAGCCGATACCTCACAAATGCGCTTAAAATTGGCCGAATTACTGTATGAAATAAAAAGGTACCCGGACGCGCTTAAGGAATACGACCTGGCCGCAAATTCTGGGGACCTGGATTTACAAACCACTGAGGCGGCGGCCCTCGGCGCAATCTATGCCAGCGAACAAATTCTAAAAAGCTCAGACCCGGCTCTCGAGGCCGCTTTGGCGCACAGCGCCACATCAAGGCAGATCAAGTTCGTCGAAAGTTACCCCCGCAACCCTATAGCCCCACAGTTACTGGTAAACGCTGGCACAGCCTTACTTGAGCAGCGACAATACCTACAAGCGCTGGAGCTTGGTCAACATGCGGCTGCCGGCACAACGGGTGTACCACAGGAAATGACCCGGGTAGGCTGGACACTGGTGGCGCAGGCGTCGTATGCGCTGGAGGACTACCCTACCGCTACCGAAGCCTACCGGGAAGCATTGCTGCACCAGGCTGCGAATAACACGTCCTCTCAAGCACTAAGGAAAGGACTGGCCATGGCAACCTACCAACAGGCTGGACAGTCATTGGCCCAAGGCGATACAGCGCAGGCCGCTGCCCTATACCAACAGGTGATAGAGATTGCGCCGGATGCTGCTATTCGCTCGAGTGCAAGCTACGATGCGGCAACGACACTTTTGATACTGGGGGAATGGATGCCCGCAATCGGCACCTTGAAACAATATCGCGCAGACCATCCACAAGATGAACTGCAGACCGAGGTCACCAAAAAACTCGCCTATGCTTACCAACAAAATGGCGACTGGGCCAAAGCAGCCGTTGAATACCAACGTCTCGGCCGTAAGCTGCAGCTACCGGACTCAACCAGGAGAGAGGCGCTCATTCGTGCCGCTACATTGTCGCAGGATTCTGGCAACACCATAGCGGCTATAAGCATTGGCGAATACTATGTCGATAATTTCCCACGACCTGTAGACCTGGCCATTAAACAAATGCAACAGCTTGCCAATCTGGAATCTGCCAGCGGCAATGAACGTCGCAGGCGGCACTGGCTGAAGGCAATGATCAGGCTTGAGCCCGGTGCTCACAACCGAGAAATTTCAGAGATAGTCGCCCATGCCGCCCTCGAACTGGCGGAATATCACCTGCAGACCTTTCGTATGATCCAACTTGTGGACCCGGTGCAGGAAAACCTGCTGCGCAAGATAGCATCAATGGAACAGGTGCTGGAGTCCCTCGAGCGAGCCGCCAGTTACCAGATACCCCCTGTAAGCACTGCCGCCATCGACCATATTGCGAGCCTGTATGCCGGTATGAGCGATGCACTACTAAATTCCGAACGCCCGGCCGGCCTGACAAAAAATGAACTGGCGGAGTATGATTTGTTATTGGCAGAACAGGCGGGTTCTTTCGAGCAACAAGCGATTGATATTTACGCGACAAATACGCAGCGACTACAGCAACTGAATCAACTACAGCGAGACCAATAATGACCGCTAGGGGCATAGATTAATGGGATTGGGAAACCGGCTGCTTCTGCTGTTTTTGATCATAAGCCAATGGTCAATGACATCTGGCGCACAGGAAGAACTCGAACAGGACCCCATTGTCATCAAGGGTAACCACAGTTTACCGAAAGCACTCTATATTGCGCCCTGGAAACGGGTTGGGACGCCGCTTGAAAGCAGCGAACTTGAAGTTGAGTTCGGTGAGAAACCTGAACCCGTTGAACGCGATCTGTTCCAGCGAGAACTGGAATTACACGGACAAGGCTATGACACAGAGGGAGTACCGGAATCCGCAGCTCCTGAAAAATAAGCTGCTTTGACCGGCCCCAAAATCAATGAGGAATTTAATATGGAAATATTTTATACGGTACTAGGCTTCTTCCAGTCTGGAGGGCCGTTTATGTATCCCATCCTGCTGGTGCTCGCTATCGGTATCGCCATCGCAGTTGAGCGCTTTACCTATCTCACCTTTATACGTAATAGGAACGCAGAAACATGGCAGCGCATATTGCCACTGCTTGAAGGCGGCAAATACGATGCGGCCCGCGAAGTCGTTTTACATTCGAATACCGCCGTGTCAAAAATTCTGGGTTACGGCCTCAATGAACTGGAACAATCCGGCAGTGCAGACGACATCCAGATGGCTATGGAAGAAGGCCTTTTAGAGGTAGTACCCAGGATAGAAAAACGTACTCACTACCTTGCCACGCTGGCGAACATAGCGACCTTGTTGGGATTACTGGGAACGATCATCGGCCTGACTGAGGCCTTCTCCACTATTTCGTCTGCTCAAGCTGCAGACAAAGCCAACCTACTCTCGGCCAGCATATCCATTGCAATGAATACCACTGCCTTCGGCTTAATGGTCGCAATACCACTGCTGCTCATACACGCCGTAATGCAAACGAAAACCTCAGACCTGGTAGGCACGCTGGAAATGGTCACTGTGCGGCTGTACAAATTCACTGCACGCGCTAAGGCCAGAGGTGAGAAAACATCGTGAGACCTCGCTGGCAACGCACTACAAGACCGGAAGCTGAGAATATTGATGTAACCGCTTTCCTTGGCCTCATGGTAATACTGGTGCCATTCCTACTGGTCACGGCCGTTTTCTCCCGAATGGCCATAATCGAGCTGCAGCCGGCCCTCTATGAAAGTAATACAGATACCGTTTCAGACTCGCTAAACCTGGAGGTAACCCTGCGAAAAACTGCCATAGAAGTGAACTATCGCGGGCAGTCGCAACCCACTCGCATCGACAGAACCGCCGACGAGCGGCCCATGGCCACCCTGACCAAATTGGTCAGTGAACTTAAGTCACTCCATCCTCAAAGCCAGGCCGCAATCGTGCGGGTCGAACCACAGGTACCCTATCTCTTTCTGGTTCAGGTTCTGGATGTTCTTCGTATGAGAGCGCAAAGCCAGGAGGGTATGTCCAACACCGATTCCTATTTTCCTCTCATTTCTCTGGGACCTGCGGACATAGCGGCGCAAACTGGAGCGAAAACACAATGATCAGCGTTTCCCGGCGAGCAGTGCCATTAAAGTGGCGAAGAAAACACCAATACAAGTCAGGGCGCACGCCAATACTCAATTTGGTGGCGCTGATGGACGTGTTCACTATCCTCGTATTTTTCTTCCTGGCGCACTCTGCGGACAGCGGTCCCGAGGCGCATGGTGAACTCGTGAATATCCCGGAAGCCTTTGCCGATAAGCCGCTCAAGGCAGTGCCAACCGTCACAGTCACTGGAGATAAAATTCTTCTGATGGAGCAGCAGGTGGCCGCGTTCGACCAGGAAAACCTGGCGTGGGATCAGGAAATGAAGGCATTACTAGCAGCCCTGAAAAAACAGATCGCGCGTGGTGACACTAAGAACGGCATACGGGAAATCACCATTGTGGGCGACCAGTCGATCCCTTTTGACTTACTAAACCGGGTGATGCAAACCTGCAACCAGGCCGGTTATGAGGACATATCACTAGCCGTTCTGCAAAGAGCTAGAGCGGCCGGGTAGCACTATGTACACTTTAACTTTGGATAAGGGCCTGCCCTGGTCGAATTCCTATGAAGAGGATCGCCGCTATCTCAGGATTCTCTCAACAACCCTCGCCGTCTGCCTTGTCATAGGCATAATTACTCCCTACGTAGAAATTCCACAGATGGAAACTGAACCTATGGCAGAAGAACCACCGCACCGGGTTCGCCTTCTCCCTGAGACCGCCAGGCCAACGCCTACTCCGACTGTGATTCCGATGCCGTCAGAAACGGCGAAATTGCAGAGCAAAAAAATAACTGCCGAACCCAAGCAAGAAGTATCGAGTCCTACGCCCAGAACAGATATCGCAAGTATCGGGGTCCTGGCCATGCAAAATAAACTCTCGAAATTGCACACCAGAGATTCAAACACCAGCAAAACATTTACAAGCGCCGGCACTAATTCTACGCAGGTGCATATCGAGTCATCCCAACCTTCCAAACTGACCGAGAATCTCACCAAAGACAGTGGAGGCATCCAGGGAGGCGTGGCTCACCAGGCAGTACTGGGTGCCGCCAGTTTGCCCGATCGAAGTGTATCCGGGCAGCTTGATCTTAATCCAGGTAAAACAGAAGTAGAGTCAGAGACCAAGGCCAGGCCAGCAGGACAGGTACGCAGCCAGGAGGACATCCAGGAGACGCTCGACCTCAACAAGGGAGCCATGTACACACTGTACAATCGCGAGCTGCGCACCAACCCAGGTTTACAGGGCAAGCTCGTCTTGAGCATCACCATTGCGCCCCAGGGACATGTTTCGCACTGCACAATACTCAACAGCGAACTGAATTCAGAATCACTGGAGCGTGCACTAATATCTCTGGTGAAAAGCATTCATTTTGGTGACAAACCTGAAAGCACGTTTGTAAGCACCAAAATTCCTATCGAGTTTTTTCCTCAATGATTTCGCTTCACAGGCATGCCGGAATCGGAATAGCCCACAAGATCTGCCTGGCCACGGCGTTGCTGCTTTTGGCCTTTAACGTTCGCAGCCAGTCCCCCTCCCCCATCCTGAACTGGCATGAACTGCTTACTGATCCAGATCCAGTAGAGCTGACAGAACTGGCGGGACAGTACGAACGCGCCATAGGTTATCGGCGCGATTATGGCCGTGCCCGCCAACTCTACTGTGCCGCCGCTCGTCTGGGGCATCTGCCCGCCCAACGGCGGCTGGCATGGATGTACGCCTATGGCTTGGGCGCTCCCCGGGACACAGATCTGGCAGCTGCCTGGTTAGAGGTGGCCGCCGATAATGGCGATCTGAAGGCCCGCAGGTTTCTCGCTTTTGTCGGCAAGCCAACAGTACGTCGAAGACCAAGGTGCACCTACGAAAGCCGCTTTGACGCCTATGCCGTAGCCAGTATATTTGGTGTCGATGTGGACGGTGCAGTTATAACATCCCCCAAGCAGGAACAAATAGTCGTTTGGGTAAGGCAACTTGCTCCCGAGTACGGACTTGACCCCAACCTGATACTGGCCATTATCAAGACTGAATCCAACTTTAATGCACAAGCATTGTCGCCCAAAAATGCAGCTGGCTTGATGCAACTGATTCCGTCAACTGCAGCCCGATTCGGCGTCAAGGACAGAACCAATCCAATCCAGAATTTGCACGGTGGCATGGCGTACATGCGCTGGCTGCTCTCGTTTTTCCAAGGTGATTTGCGTTTGTCACTGGCGGGCTACAACGCCGGTGAGCGGGCAGTGGAAAAGTACCTGGGAATACCTCCCTACAAGGAAACAATAAACTATGTCGACAAAGTAATTCGCGCCTATGGGCGCGAGGAGCATCCACCGATTAAACCCGTGGCCGAGCCCTCGAGTGTCATGCCGCCCAAACAGCAATAGCGCCTGCTTTCAACCAGAAGCCGATTCCCCAAGTTCGATTCGATCAAAATCCAATCGGTTTTCCGGCGGAGCTGCCCTAATAGCTGCCACGACCGCCCACTTGCGAAATACAATATAGGCGAAGCAGGAAAAGTAAATCGCAATCACCAATGCGCCCACCCATTGAATGCGCAAAAAGTCCGAGCGAAACAATAAAGTTAACGCGCACAGGACAAACACATTACCCAGGAAATAAGTGCGCCGCCCGAGACGTTTTGCGGTCAAGCCAAGGTTATCGGTGTAAAGACGAATGAGGGAGTCCAGCGAGTTGACTACCATCAGCACACCCACACAGATCATGGCGATACTGGCTAGGGTCGCAATCTCACGACCCTGTTCATGCAGGTGGTAGAGTACTGTGAACCAGATACCAATCGCGATGGAGGGCACAAACAGCATGGCAAGCAACAGCTGCCAGGTGCGAATACCGCTGACAAAGCGCGCCGTAAACTGCCCGATCATAATGCTCCAGGCGAACCACCAGTAGAGATAAAACTCGTGATAGTCGTTAATAGGCAGAATGAAACGGTGCAGGTTGCTAAAGTAATCCCCCAGCAAGCCAGCAGTACTAAAAAAGTCAGCCGGTGTACTGCCCTCACCCAGAAATGCGATCCCCCACATGACCGCAACCAATAGGCCAAACAGCCAGGTTGAACTCACACTCAACAAGCGTACATATCTGATATCGCTGCTGGAATAAACGGCGGCTGCAATGGCGGCAAACACCGCTAGATAAAACACGGGCAGCACCGTCTCACCATCGCCAATCTGGGGTAAATACCAGGGTAGGTTTGCCAACAGCAGATAGGAGGTGAACGCGCAGGTGCCGATGATCACCAGGTTGTTGACCAGTTTTACCAGCGCAATTTCAAAAAACTTCACATGCGGTTCAATAATGCAGAAATAGAAACAGGTGAGAAAATAAAAGCCCCAAATCAGGAAGGCCCAAAATCCGAACTCGATAGCCAAAGGATTGGCGAATGCATACTCAGGATTAGCAGCATGATCTCCATAACCACCAAACTCCGTGAGTGGAAACATGATTAAACCAACGTCCAGCCCTGAGGTAAATAAAATCGCGATGAAGGTCAAGGTATGAACAGGTGTGACCCCGATACAAGCCACGGCAGGCCATCGCAATAGAATGAAGGCAATGGCAGAAAAGCTGAAGATCAAACCTGCTGACAACCACAGTGTCATCATTGTATTTTGCGATCCGCGTCGCCCAGGGTGCGTTTGGGTTGACCAGGCCTCTGCCGGGTGGCCCACTGCTGATCCATCACGACTGCCGCCTCGGAGGGCGGCAATGTGGACTCCCCAAGAATCATATCTGCCGCCCGTTCAGCGACCATAATTGTTGGCGCGTTGAGATTACCGTTGGTGATACTTGGAAAAATGGACGAGTCGACAACGCGCAGCCGATCAATACCGTGAACACGGGTCTGGGGATCAACAACTGACATGACATCAGTACCCATTTTGCAGGAGCAAGATGGATGATAAGCGCTCTCTGCAGCTTCGCGCACAAAGGCATCGATTTGTTCATCGCTGTGCACACTCTCGCCCGGTTGAATCTCCTCTCCCCGATATTCATCCAGTGCTGGCTGCTGCATAATTTCCCGGGTTAAGCGGACACAGTCCCGAAAACCTTCGCGGTCCTGTTCGTGCTGCAGATAGTTAAAACAAATTTTGGGTGAGTCTTTTGGATCGGCCGATTGCAAATGCACATGGCCACGACTCAAGGGTTTGTTGTGCCCTATGTGCACCTGAAAACCATCGCCATCGAAGGCCTCACGACCGTCATAGCGCATTGCTGCGGGCAAAAAGTGGTATTGCAAATCGGGCCATTCCACACCCGCCCTGGAACGTATAAAACCACAGGATTCAAAATGGTTGGTGGCACCCAGGCCAGTCCTGAACAGTATCCAACGCACACCAATGAGCAATTTATTCCACCAATCGAGTTTGCCATTGAGGGAAACAGGTTTGGTACACCGGAACTGAAAGTAGAACTCGAGATGATCCTGCAGATTTTCTCCAACCCCTGGCAATTCATGCACAACAGCGACGCCCGCTGATTCAAGTACTTCACGGCGGCCAATTCCCGAGAGTTGCAGAAGATGCGGCGATCCAATAGCACCAGCGCTAAGAATAACTTCGCGTGTGGCCTGTGCTTCCTGAACGTTGCCCCGCCGGGAAAAACGTACGCCGCTGGCCTGCTTGCCGTCTAACAAAACCTTATGAACCAGCGCATGGGTAATCACGGTCAGCTTCGGCCGCTTCATAGCGGGTCGTAAATAGGCGTTGGCAGCCGACCATCTGAAGCCGTTTTTAACGGTCATATGCATGGCACCAAATCCTTCCTGCTGCGCGCCATTGCAATCATCTGTTGCCCAATACCCGGCCACCACGCCAGCGGCAATGAACGCCTTATACAGTGGATTGCGCATATTGTTGCCATTGTTTACGTTCAGCGGGCCAGCGTCGCCACGATATTCATCGCCACCAAACGCCCAGCTCTCGGCCTTTTTGAAGTAGGGTAAAACATGTGCATAATCCCAATCGGTGGCGCCATTTTGGGCCCACTCATCAAAGTCCCTGGCGTGGCCACGCACATAAACCATACCGTTGATGGAAGATGAACCGCCCAGCACCTTGCCACGGGGGCAGTGCATCCGCCGTTCATCCAAACCAGGTTCTGGCTCGGTTTCAAACTGCCAGGCATACTTTTGGGTACTCATTGGGATGGACAGCGCCGTGGGCATTTGGATGAACAGACTGCGGTCGCTGCCCCCCGTCTCCAGTAAGAGTACCGAATACTTGCCACTCTCGGTGAGGCGATTCGCCAACACACAACCAGCGGAACCGGCACCTACAACGATGTAATCATATTGCGTGGTCTTCACTGTTTTGAACTCATGCAGTGCACGCCATCAAAATGGACTCTCTATAGGACTCATACCCACGTAGACGGACTTAAGCTGTGTGTAATGATCCAATGTTACGCGCCCATTTTCGCGTCCAATACCGGAAAGCTTGTTGCCACCAACCGGCATCTCCACCGGGGACAGCCCATAACTGTTAATCCAACAGATACCGGCTTCAAGCCTGTGTGTTACACGGTGAGCGCGCTGGATATCTCGCGTAAACACACCTGCGGCCAGCCCTGTGTCGATATTATTGGCGCGGGCTATGACCTCCTCTTCATCACTAAACCTTAAGATCGACATGACAGGGCCAAATATTTCCTCCCGCACCAGGGTCATATCATCGGTGCAATCAGCAAATATAGTGGGGGCCACAAAAAAGCCGCCTTCGACAGTTTCCGGTTGCAGCGCACAACCTCCGGCCAAAAGTGTGGCACCTTCAGCCTGCCCCCTGGCGATATAAGCCAACACCAGATCCCGGTGCTCAGCGGAGATGAGAGCACCGAAATTGGTTTGCGGGTCCATAGGGTCTCCCACTTTGATATTT
>JBALVT010000045.1:0-23526 GCA_036961345.1 Halioglobus sp. | reverse complement strand
GCCATAGCCACATCGTTCGGTGAAGCTGTCTCAACATAACCCGCGGGCAATACCTCATCGGCCATTGATCCGATTCGACGAAACAGTTCCTGGTGCTTAAGTTCCTCCATGCTGAATTGTGTTAACGCCTGCAACGCAGTCTGATCCCCCAGCGTATGATCGAGACTCAACTCCACAATTTTGGCGTTAATAAATCGCTCAACCAATGCAAAAATGTAGGCGTAGCTGCGCCCCTGAATTTGGCTGATAAACCGCTGATCCTGGTGACTGAGAAATGAAAGCTGATGTACTAGAGAAAGCGAATCGGGAAGAAACTTGTGATTGGCATCCAGCGTACGGTAGCGAATCACATCTGTATCGATATCCCAGTTCACCTTCTTCGAATTCATTATGCAGCGCTGGTACTGGTTAGTGTTTGATGTGTCAGTATTCATAGTCTTGCTCCTCATAGGGATTGATGTGATGCAAGGCTATGGTGTCTCAATTTCTAATCTGATGAATGAGGCAAAAATACTGTTTTAATTTATTGAGGGACAGGACAAATGTCCCAATGCCGGGATCGTTTAGCGGTTCAATCCCTGCGTGAGAAGTAAAACTTGTGAGCGAGAAGAGACGTCCAGCTTAGAAAAAATTGTGGACAAGTGGTTACGGACAGTCTTTTCACTGATAAACAACTGCTCGCCGATATCGCGGTTGGAGAGCCCCAGCGCCAGCTTTGATACGACTTCCAGCTCGCGCTTAGACAACTGGGCTAGCTTTTTACTGGCGGCGGGATCGAGTTTTTTTACTTTCTCAACGCTATTCGACACATCTTCTCCCGGGAAATAGCGTTGGAAAACTTGGGAAAATTCATCCCATCCTGGCTCGTCCTCCAGCAGTATGTGATTGTCACTATCAATACTTACGAACTGGCAATCGCGAATTTTCGCTGCAATCCCTTTTGCCGAATCGGCGCTAATGGCTTGATCGCCGGCGACCTGCACCACCAGTGTCGGTACATTGAGCTCTTCCAATCGGGAAAACAGGCGAATTTCAGACATGGCTTTCATAATAGCCTTGGCAGAACTTTTGGAAGTGCTTTTCTGTTGCGTATTGGCATACCAGCGAATGTGCTCCGGGGTAGCACCGGGTATAAATAATTGAGAGAACATCGAAGCAAATGCCAGATTTTCCTCGCCCCAACCAGACTCTACTAAATTCTCCATAGCCGACCAACGCAGAGCCTTAGGGTTTTGGCTGCCGTTCCAGCCTGTCACCAAAGGTGCGTACAGTACCAGCTGACTGACCCGTTCGGGGTGCCGCAAACAGTATAAGATGGCAACCGCTGCGCCCTGTGACATGCCAAGTAACGGAAAAGTATCCAATCCCAATTTATCGACTACGGCTTCCAGGTCATCTACCCAGCGTTCCAGGGAAATATCCACTGTCTCACGTTGCGATAAGCCACAGCCTCGCGGGTCATAGCGAACCAAAGTATGCTTGTGTGACATCAAGCGAAACCAGTGCGACCAGATTGGGCTTTCCCAATCGTGTTGAATATGGGTAAGCCAGGTTCCGGCCCGGACAATAGGAGGCCCTTCACCCGACAAGGCGTAAGCGATCTGTGTCTCATCCGCCGATAAAGTGAATGCTATACGCTGGTTTTGCTGTGTATCCATGGTTGTCCCATCATCGTAAACCCACTGCGCGATTCTAACAAGTCTAAAGCAATCGCCCCATTCCAGTCACTGAACGCACTGAACCTGAAACTCCGCATCCCCCCCCTTCCCTCGTCAACGGCTTTCCTTAGACCCGGAGCATTGCTTTGCGCCCAGTACCGCTTCTCATCAGCTTGCGCATTGGTGAATCCGACCCCACAATAGCCTTCCCAAAAACAGCACACTTTGCCGGAGCTCAAGATGCCGTCTCTTTTTCGCAGTTTACCGATCCTTCTGTCGCTGACAGGAGTCGCAGTACTTGGCGGCTGTGGCGAAAAACCAGAGCTCAGCGCCGGTTCAGACACCATGCCTGCCAATGAACAAACCCCCCAGGCAGCGCCCGAGCCCACCGCCCCGGGCATCGCGACGGTGAGTGAACCTGAAGCTTCCGATGCAGAGGCGCCAGAGGAGCCTGCCGATGCCGATGCTCAGACGATTGACTCGGATGAACTCGAGCCCGCCGGTGAAATCGAGCTGAAGCAATACACCGTGGCCTGGGTTGGCAGTGGCACCATGGGTGGGGGCACACTCACTGTTGACGGCAAGGAGTATCCCTTCCGTCTTGCGGGGCTGGGAATTGGCGGTTATGGCGCGTCTTCGATCGATGCCTTGGGCACGGTTTACAACCTGCCCAACCTCGATGCTTTCCCTGGCACCTACGGCAATGCCCGCCTGGGCATGACCGGTGGCGACTCCGGAGGTGGCAAGCTATGGCTGCGTAATCCGGATGGCGTGGTGATAGAACTGAAGTCAGAAATGCGAGGGCTGGCGTTGGCCGGCGGTGTGGATGGCATCCTGATTCAGTGGGATGACGAGGAGGATTCCCAAGTTGACCAGGCCTTGGATGACACTCGCGATGCCGCGGGTGGGGCCATCGAGGCCGGTGCTGACGGCGTCCAGCAAGGGGTCGATAGCGTAAAAGGCTGGTTCAAAAAGAAGGGTTAGTCAGGCGCGAGACCCCGCTGGTCTACTGGCAGACGGTACCGTTCTTGAAGACCTCAATACCTTTGCTGGGAATATGGATAATATCGAATACATCGCCTTCCGTAACGGGCTACCTGAACACAGCCATAAAGGCCTCAATGGGCTCTGCCAGAGGGGTCGTGTTTCCACCGGTAGCTTTTTCGAATCCCTCCTCCATTGCCTCACCGGAGACGAGTCCGGAGACAATATGAAGCTTCAGTGCCATGGGTTGATCTGCGGCAATGATGTATTCGGAATCCGAGCTTTTCGCCGTAAGGTACAGGCCTCCTACGTAGATGCTAACCCATATCTTTTTGCGAACACCGGCACCATTGAGCTGCAAGGGGCTTCCTGCGGCATTCAGGGTGTCGGGGAGGTCGATGCCAACGCAAGATCGTAAATATCAACGACCGATACGCTCCATTTTCAAGTTGGAGACCAGAATGTTTTCCAGGCCCAATATGTCAGTACCTGCGTCACTAGCAAATATTCTATGCATAACTATACTTTCCCAATCGAGGGGGAGTAGTTATGCGCAGTATGCCAATCACGGATGCCTTTTTTTTGATCATGGAATCTCGACGTGTGCCTATGCATGTGGGCGGGCTGAATTTATTTACATTGCCCAAGGATGTAGACGACACAACCTTTCTCGCCAACCTGGAGGAGATACTGCGATATGACGGGGAACTGAGACGGCCCTTTGGTGAGAAACTGAAAATGGGACCCCTGGGCGTTGCCGGCAAACTTGCCTGGCAAGAGGATGACGACCTGGACATAGATTATCACATTCGTCATTCCGCACTACACAAGCCGGGTCGCTACCGTGAACTGTTTGCACTTATCTCCCGACTACACGGGCAGTTGCTTGATCGATCGCGGCCGCTGTGGGAGATGCACCTGATTGAGGGCTTACCGAACCGGCAGTTTGCCACCTACCTTAAAGCTCATCACTGCGCCATTGACGGTGTGGGTGCCTTGCGGCTGATGAGCAGCATGTACTCTACCAATGCCCGTACCAAACTGAAAATATCGCCGCTTTCTCTCCAGGCACACGAGGAATTCAAACGTAGTTTGAATGGGGGTAACGGAAACAATATCAATCCGAGTGAAAATGAAATAAAGGCGGTTGCCGAGGTGCTGCGAGAACAGTTGGGTAGCACCGTTAATATTGCCAAGGCGATGCGGGAATCAGCCGCTATCTGGATGGGCAAGAAAAGCAAGATGTCCATTCCCTTTCACCGTATTCCGAACAATGCTTTTAGCACCCAGCTTACCGGTGCTCGCCGTTTTGTAGCTCAGTCCTGGCCCTGGGAGCGGGTGCGTACGGTGGGCAAGGCCTACGATTGCACTCTCAACGACACGGTATTGGCCATGTGCGGAGGAGCTCTCCGCAAGCAGTTGCTGAATCAAAGAGCACTGCCAAAAGTATCTCTCAAGGCCATGGCCCCTGTGTCAGTGCGTGCTGCTGGCGACGTTGATTCTGCGAATGCCGCGGGAATGGTCGTAGCTGACCTCGCTACAAACATCAAAGACCCGGAAAAGCGGCTGCGCAGAATCAAGGAATCCATGGATGCTGCCAAGGACATGTTACGGGGTATGAACAGTCGCGAAATAGCTGTGTATTCGGGAATAAGCCAGGCGCCGATGCTGCTTACCCAAATGACCGGCCAGGGTAGTCGCTTTCCTGGATTCAGTACCGTGGTCTCCAATGTGCCGGGCCCCCGTGAGCGTCGTTACTGGAATGGCGCGCGCCTGGACGGCATTTATCCGGTTTCGATTCCCTTCGATGGCAGCGCCGTTAATTTCACCCTGGTCAGTAATTTCAAAAACCTTGATTTTGGTATCGTCGCCTGTCGCAAGTCTGTACCGCATGTGCAACGGCTGATCGACTACATGGAAGAGTCGCTGGTTGAACTGGAAGAAGCCGCAGGCCTGCTTACTAAAACGGGTCGCCGCCGGAAGACTGTCAACAAAACAACCGCCGCAGTGATAGTCACCGAGACCAAGGTCAAACCGAAGGTCAAGGCCAAAACAAAAACAAAACAATCCAGCAGGAAGGTACAGGCAAAAAAACAAAGGTCGGTGAGAGGTACTTCAAAATGATAGAACGAACACTCGCATGCTGCATATTTGCCGGGACACTATTTTCGACGGCAGCGGCCGCCTTCGATTATCGGAACGCGGATACCGGTATCGAGGTACTGCTTGATGTAGAGGTCGCCTACGGCCTGCGCATGCGCACCGAGGACACCGATCAGGAGCTGGTCTCGCCCGCTCACGGCGGAACGCGTTTAGATTACGGCAGAAGTGGCAACCTTGACGACGGTAACCTGAACTACGATAAGGGCGACCTGACTTCCAATATGTTTCGCGCGACGGGCGAGTTGACCCTGGGCTGGAAGAACTTTGGCCTTTTTGTGCGTGGCTATGCATTCTACGATTATGAAAATGAACATAACGACAGGGAGCGTACCGAACTTGGCAGCGAAGCACTCGATCAGGTAGGCAGTGATGTCCAGTTGCTGGACGCCTACCTCAGTGCCCGCTTCAAAATTGGCGACGTGCCACTTCAGATTCGGCTGGGCGACCAGGTTGTAAACTGGGGCGAGAGTCGCTTTTTCCCCGGTAGTGGGGTCGATGTCGCCAACCCTCTCAACGTTCCCTTGTTTCAGCAGCCCACCAGCACCGTGCGAGACCTTCGCAAGCCGGTAGGTATGTTGTGGGGCGCGGCACAGGTGACCCCACTGCTTATAGTCGAGGCCTACTATAGCTACGATTGGGAAGCGAGCGAACTGCCTGCGGTTGGTACTTATTTCTCCACCCAGGATGGGATCACGCCTGATGGCACGTTTATCCAGGCCGAGGGTTTTGGCAATCAATTTGGCACCGACCTCAGTAATTTCTTTGGTATCCCGGCTGAGTCTCTCGAAGCGGTTGGCATCAAGTCCTTTGATCCGAACTTTTATCAGGTCTCCAATCGCCTTGCAGATGATAAAGCCAGCGATAGTGGTCAGTTTGGTATCACCGTGCAATCTATCCTGCCCGGCCTGAACGATTCAAAGTTAGCGCTGCACTTCGCCCGATACCACGCCAACCTCCCGTCTTTTGGCCTGGTTGGCCCTGGGCTGGATCAGTATGTAAGAGGCTATTCGGTACAGGGTATTGCAAAGCTCGAACGCGAATTGAGAAGAGAGGGTGTCGGCCGGGTCAAAGCGGCTGCTGCGGCCACCCTCACAAGTCTTAGCGGCGCCCTGAACGATGCAGCCTTCTTTACCCAGTATCCCGAGGACATCGACATGCTGGGGCTCAGTTTCAACACCACGACGCTGCGCACCGGGACGGCGTATTTCGGCGAGATCGCTCACCATTTCGACGCCCCCTTGTCCATCCACTCAGGAGATGTACTTCCCGCGATAATACCGGGATCCACCCGCGATGACCCGCTGCCTCCCGTTGATCTGGAGGTGTGGAGTCTCGAAGAGCTGGCCACCACTTACGCCGATGTGCGTATTGATCCAATTCTATATAAGGACAAGACCTTCACTTTATTCGGCGCTACGCAATTATTCGGCCCACAACTCGGCGCTTCCCAGGCCCTGCTCAATATTGAGTTTGCCTGGCTACATATATGGGATGCGCCAGACCAGGATGATATATATTTGGCGGGACCGGGTCTTGCTGTCACTGACTTTGGCCCAAGCAGCTTGTTCGCAACGGAAAACTCCTGGGGCTATCGAATAGGAGGCGGACTGGTGTATAACAACGTTTTTGGTGGTGTCAACTTGCGCCCACGAATCATATGGGCTCACGACGTAGACGGTATAAGCCCGGTTGGTGCCGGACCTTTTCTCGAGGGCCGAAAAGCACTCACGATTGGTCTGCAGGCACAATACCTTACCAGGCTGAGGATAGACCTTGCCTATACCGAATACTCTGGGGCCGGCCAGCAAAACCTGATAAACGATCGTGATAACCTCAGCTTCAGTATCCATTATGATTTCTAACAATGCGGGAGAAAAGCTTATGATCCGTTTTTTAGCCATATTGTTGAGCGCTGTTTTCACCTCAGCGATTAGTTTGGCTGACAGCCCCTCAGAGTTGACGCCTGTAGGCGCCCAGCGTACTGGCAACGAAGCTGGCACCATACCCGCATGGGATGGAATCACAGAACCCCCCGCCGGTTACGTGGCCGGAGAACGTCTCACTGACCCCTACGCAGATGACTCTGTGCTATTTACTATCACAGCTGCCAACCAACAAAAGTATGCAGCCAACCTCAGCGAGGGGCAGAAGGCATTATTGGCGAAGTACCCGGACAGCTGGCATATGAACGTCTATGCCAGTCACCGCTCTGCGGCATACCCGGAATACGTATACGACGCATTCAAAACCAATGCGTCAAGTGCGAAACTGATCACACAGGGGCGCGGTGGGGTCGAAAACAGTATCGTGACATCGCCTTTTCCAGCACCCAAGTCAGGCGTGGAAGCCATCTGGAACCACAATCTGCGCTGGCGCGGTATTCATATCAATCGTGTTGATGGTACAGCGGCGGTGACACGCAGAGGCAATTACACACTGATACTGCGAGAAGAGGATTGGGCCATTCCCTATGCCAGACCAGATGTGAGTGGTGTCGAGGCTGATTATCCCAACCTCCTGTTCGCGTTCAAACAGAAAGTATTTGCGCCTGGATTTATTACCGGAAGCGGTGCACTGGTGCACGATTTTCTCAACGCCAATATAGCCAGGCGCGAATCCTGGATATACAGCCCCGACCTGCGCCGTGTATTGCGAACACCGTTCAATGGCTATGATAATCCCGCACCGAATTCCGATTCGCTTCGTTTTAATGACGAGGGCGACATGTACAACGGCTCTCCATCACTGTTTAACTGGACACTGCTGGGCAAGCGGGAAATGTATATTCCATACAACGCGTACAAGTTGCACAGTGGTGCGCTACTCGTCAAAGACATCCTGCAGGATCATCACATTAATCCCGACCATGTGCGCTACGAGTTACACAGGGTTTGGGTGGTAGAGGGCAGCGTAAAATCCGGCAAAGGTGAGCGGGGGCACAAGTACTCCAAGCGAGTGTTCTATATCGATGAAGACAGCTGGCAGATAACGGGAGCAGACAATTACAACAAGGATGGCGAGTTGTGGCGGGTCTCCGAGGGGCACACGATTAATTTTTACCAGGTGCCTGCGCCCTGGTACACGCTGCGGGTATATCATGACCTGATAGCGGAGCGTTACCTGGTAAATGGGCTGGACAACCAGCGCAGGGCCCCTGAGTACGACGATGAGATCAATGCACGTTCATTTGGCCCCAACGCACTGGATTACTACGTACGCTAGGGTAATGGGTACAAACTTCTGGCATGGCATTGAGGCCAATCGTAAGGAGCTTGAACTGGCAATACGTTACATTCTCGAACAAATATTGGTTTAGAATCGCCTCAAATTTGCAGAAATTTTCCATACCTCAACATTGAGATTGCAGGAAAATTTGGGCCATACTCTAATAGCCTGGGTTCAACAGTTGCTCCAGTACCGCTGCCGCCACCATAAGTACGGCAACGAATGCAAAACTGGTGACTATCGTTCGGGAGGTGCTCATTATTCCGCCGCCAGCGATGATCGCAGACATCGCCTCCTCATTGTCTCGGCTCGCACTTAGGGCTTTGTGTATTCGTTTCTTTACCTGATGGTAGTACAGCGCATTTGCATAGAGAGGCAGCGCAATAAAAGTGGCTGCCAGATAGAGCAGTGACGTCATTGCCATCACAACATCATCGGCGGGGAATATAACCATGTCGATTGCCGCAAAAGCTAAGGGAAAGAGAATATACAGCAGCGCGAAAAGCGGCATTTTCCGGTGTAGCAGCCAATAGAAACTAAAAAAAAATGCCGGCCAATGCCAGGAGACCGCGACACCATGCGAGTCAAAATGCTCAAAGCGGGAGAGATAAAACTCGGCGTTCTTCTCACCCGTTGCTGCTCGGTAGTATTCCTGTACTTCCATATCCCGTTCGCTTTTGCTAATTTTTCCAATGGCCCCAATGGGATTGTAAGGATGTTGGGGCGCCTTGTCGCGCTGGCGCTGCTAAACCGCTTTATATCTTGACGCTGAACTCCACTGTGCAGAGGCGGGGGGCCATTGGGTCGCCGGTCACTTCGCTATTATTATAGGAATAGGTGCCCATGGCGCGAAGGTTTTCGCCGATCAACCAGGTGCCGGCCAATTCGATTACTTAACTTACCGATACTGTTAGGAGTCACCCTCCAGCGCCTGCCTCATTTTGCTCAGTGCTTCACGATAGGCAGTGCGACCCATCTCCTGCTTCCCCTGGGTCGAGCTGCTATCAGTAATATCCGATGTGGTTTCAAAGGCAAATTTGCCCCATTGGTAGCGCGCGATCAGCATGTCAGTCATCAGGTTGATGACTATGCCGTTGTAGGGCATACCCTCCGCCGCGTAACTGGGATTCGAGAGTATGCGCTCAATGCCTGCGACGGCCTCGACAAGGTCCAGTTGACTGGCATGTACGGATAGCTTCAGGGTTGCCCTTGCATTGTCGGCAGAGCCCCCATCCGCCAGAATCAGCTTTAGCATGAATTCGGCCTGCATACGCAAATCCGGATTAGTGCCTTTGCCCAGCCAATCCCGCAAACTTCCGCGGCCATGAGCGGTGATCGTATACACCGTGCGATTGCGGCCGCTGACCTGCTCCTGTCGTTCGGTCACGAGAGCGTGTGCGAGCAGCTTTTTCGGCTCGGAATACACATGGCTTTCGGCCCGAGGCCAATAGACCCGGATCAGGCTGTTCTGCATTAGCGTATTGAGTTCATAGGCCGACTGGGGGTTTCGTGCCAGCAGGCCCAGCATGGCATAAGAAGTTGGACTAAGCTTGGGAAGTTTATTCATCACGTTGATAATGCTCCATTTAGGAGTATTATGCCCCTTCTAACTCGAATACTCCAATTAAGAGCATATAAAGAGGACACTACGATGAAGACTTTCAAGAAAACAGCCCTTGTAATGGCATTGGCCAGTGCAAGCAGCATTGCCCAGGCGCAAATAGAGGAAGTAGTGGTAACAGCCCAGAAAAAAGCCGAGTCCTTGCAGGATACGCCTATCGCTATCAGCGCCTTCACCTCGGAGGGTCTCGAACAAATTGGCGCCTACAGTGCCGTGGATGTCGGGGAATATACTCCCAACGCGGTGATCACCCGCAGCCTGGGCTCCGCTTTTAATATCCGCGTGTCTATCCGCGGGCTGGGTACCGCCGAACCATCCCTGTCGGTTGACCCCAAGGTTGGTATCTACCTGGACGGCGCCTATGTCGCCCGCAATGCCGGATCGGTCTTCGATGTGGTAGACCTGGAACGGGTTGAAATCCTGCGTGGTCCCCAGGGCACACTGTGGGGCAAGAACACTACGGGTGGCGCCATCAACATGGTTACAAAGCAACCCGATGGCGAATTTGGCGGCAAGGTTGATGTGACCGCAGGCAATTTCGGCGCCCGCCGAGGTACGGTCACCATCGATACCCCCGAGGTGGCAGGTTTAGCGGCCAAATTTACCTATATGAAAATGCTGTCGGACGGCTGGGCCGACAATAACAACCCTGCGAGTGAAAAAGATCTGGGCAGCGTGGACACGGATGCCTTCCGCATGGCACTGCGCTGGGATATCACCGATAGCTTAAGCGCCAATTACTCCTACGACGTCACCGATGGCGATGCGACTGCGCCGGCCACCCAGGTGGGTTTTGTCGACGCCAGCACCGCGCCAGACGTCGAGACGATTGACCTGGAGACCTTCGAGTATTATCAGGGCAACGCCTATGCGGATATGGCTGTCATCGCCAATGATGATGACCGCCTGGAGGATTTTTACCTGGATAATATGCAGAAGGAAATCGTTGATATCAGCGGCCACAACCTGACTTTTTCCTGGATGCTCGGCGATCTTGAAATCAGGTCGATCACCGCCTATCGCGACTACGAGTCGGAACAGCAGGGCCTGGATCTGGACGGTGGCAGCTGGTTGAAATTCCAGGGCGATGTGGCTTCTACCGCAGCCATATTCCATACTTCCGGCGATAAGGAACAGGATCAGGTGTCACAGGAGTTCCAGTTCCTGGGTACGGCATTCGACAACAGTCTTGATTACGTAGTCGGCCTCTACTACTTCGATGAAGAGGGCAAGGAAACCAATCCCTGGCAGTTCACTCCATATAACGCTGCCAATGACATCAATTCATTATTCAATGGCACTTTTGGTGGTTGGTACGAGGTCACCAGTGAGTCAAAGGCGATTTATGGCCAGGCTACCTACCATTTCAACGAGGCCTGGCGTTTGACCCTGGGCGCCCGATACACTGAGGATGAGAAGTCACTTACCCTGCTGGAGGAAGATCCCATGCTGGACCAGGATCACAACGCCAAGGATGACTGGAGCGAGTCTACCTTCGCGGGCACCGTGATGTATTTCCTCAACGATGACATCAATATGTACGGCAAGATTTCCCAGGGCTACGCTGCGGGTATTTATAACCCCAGTACTGTCGGTCGCGGCGTAGGACTGGCGGACCCCTCTGCCGCCTTGATTCCCGCCGACCCGGAGGAAACCACCGCGTACGAAATCGGTTTGAAGTCGCAGTTTGCCGAGGGCCGCGTGCAGTTCAATGCGGCCGTGTTTTACAACGACAACACCAATCTGCAGTCTACGGACTTCGTCGATGGTGTCCGTAGGACCATCAATTCCGGTGAATCGGATACCACAGGCTTCGAAGTGGACCTTATCGCCCTGCCCGCAGAAAACTGGACGATCAATGCCACCTATGGCTATTCGGATACCGACTACGATGAGCCCGGCAAGTTCGGTACTGCCCTCAAGACCGGTAACGCCGGGGTTCAATGGGAAACAGAATCGGACTATGGCTATTGGACCGCGCGACTCGACGCAACCTATATGGGCGAGACCCGCTTCTCCATCAGTGACCCGAGGGTTGCCAGCGAGCCGCGCACGCTGTGGAATGCACGGCTTTCTGTTGCAGAACTTGCAGGCCTGGGCGGTCAATTCCGGCTTGCCCTGTGGGGCAAGAACCTCGCCGATGAGGAGTACATCGAACACGGTGCAAACTACGGCTCTTACACCGGGTATACCTGGGGCACGCCGCGCAGCTACGGCATCGATCTCGCCTACAAGTTCTAGTTTATCCTGTAAGGCTCGACGCATTTGAGTGTTTCTATTTCTTGAGCCGGGTACCCCGGCTTTTTTTCTCGGCACTATGGAGCTCACCGTAATGAAGAAGATGTTTTTGGTGGTAGTGGTATTACTTATGGCGGTCGCTTTTGCACTGCCGCGACTGGATACCTACCAGCGGGAAGGAAGTCTCTCGATTTCCACCTTGGAAGCCCAGGTGCAGGTGCTGCGTGACAAAAGCGGTGTGCCCTACATCTACGCCGAATCCCTGGATGATGCACTTACCGCGCAGGGGTTTCTCCATGCCCAGGATCGGATGTTCCAGTTGGAACTGTTTAAGTTCCTGGCTCACGGTCGGCTGGCCGAATTTATCGGTGAACGCGGCCTGAAAAATGACAGGATAGTCCGTCTGCTTGATATGTCAGGTTTTGCCAGCAAGCAGCTTGCAAAAATCAGTGTAGAAGAGCGCAACTATTTACAGCGCTACCTTAACGGGATTAACGAATTTATAGCCGAGCGGGAAGATGAGTACCCGTTGATGTTGTCGGTTATGGACCATACACCTGTAGCGTGGACCCTGGAAGATATTCTGGCGATTCAGTACTTCCGTATCTGGAGCAGTTCGGTCAACTGGCAACAGGAGTTGCTGACCCTGCGGTTGATTGACACACTCGGCCCGGGCAAAGCCTTTGAGTTACGCCCGCTCACCATCAACCCTGATGACCCTGGAACGGAGCCAGCGAATGCTGTGTGGGCTGCGGCCGACCTGGATTTCAGCGTCGACGACAGTTTGATAAGTCCCTACCAGGCCCGCTATGCAATGGGCAGTAATGCCTGGGCGAGCGATGCCAGTAAATCGGCTAATGGTGCCGCGATACTGTCAAATGACCCGCACCTGGATGCACGCAGCCTGCCGGGGTTCTGGTATCCCATGGGTATTATTACCCCTGAACTGCGAGCCGTTGGTACGGCGAGCCCCGGGGGTCCCGGGCTCGGTGTGGGCCGCACTGAGGACATAGCGTGGGGCGCCACCAATGGTTACGCGGATATGGTCGATCTGTTTATCGAGACCGTGGACCCGGATAACGCGTCAAACTACCTGGAAGGTGAGCAATCTTTGCCCTTTGTCACACGTACCGAAGAACTGCGAATAAAGGACGGCGAGGTGGATGGCGGTTATCGTATAGAGACCATGCAGATTCGCGAAACGCGAAGAGGTGCCGTTATTTCCGATCACGGCATGACCGTGGTCCCCGACAAGGTTTTGACCCTGCGATGGTCGGTACCAGAATATGCGGGCCCAGATTCAGGTAATCGCGAGTTGCTACTTGCCAAATCGGTCGACGAGGCGCTGCAGGCGATAGGAAAAACCACCACGCCGTTAAACTACGTGGTGGTGGATATTGCCGGCAATATTGCCCGCATGGGTTCGGGAGTGGTGCCCATTCGAAAGTTTGGTGATGGCCTGGTGCCCCTGCCAGTGACGGGTGAAGACAACTGGGCGGGCCGTATTCCACCGCGGGAAATGCCTTTGCAGCTGAATCCTGCAAAGGGTTGGGTGGGTACCGCCAACCACCGTATTACTGAGGCGGGCTATCCCTATGCCTACTCTACCCATTTCTCTGGCTCCTGGCGGTACCGACGACTGATGGAGCTGTTTGACGGCAAGCCGACATTAAGTGCGGATGATCACTGGGCAGCCAATCTGGATATCAAAAATCTGCTGGCAGAGCGAATGCGTCCGGCCATGATTGCCGCTTTTAACAATGACCCTGAATTAATATCGCTCGCATCTGAATTGGAAAACTGGAATTTGTTGGATGATAAGGAGCTGGCTGCGCCGTTGATTTTCCAGTCGGTGTTCCGCCATTTCGCCATTGAGACCTTTGCCGACGATATGGACCCAGGGCTGCTCATGGACTATTTGAAGCAGAGCTATTACTGGCAGGAGCGCATGTTGCTGTGGTATGAACAAGATGCTAGCCAGTGGTTTGACGATAGTCTCACTCCGCAGGTGGAGGGCCGTGATGAATTACTGCTGCGCGCCGGGCACGCGGCACTTGCGGAATTGAGCGCTAAATGGGGCGACGACAGTTCAGCCTGGCGCTGGGGGGATGAGCACACCATTGCCTTCTTCCATCCGTTTATACCGGGCAAGGATGCGGCGCGATGGATTGGCGGCGGTATACATCCCTTTAGCGGTTCCGGGGAGACCTTGAACCGCGGTGTCTATATGTTTGACGAGCCTTACGAGACCAAAATTATCGACTCCATGCGCATCATCATCGATATGTCCGATAACGACAAGGTAGAGGCACATTTTCCTGGTGGCGTCAGCGAGCGCTGGTTCGATTCCTGGAACAAGAACTTTCTCGACAGCTGGTTATCCGGAGAAAAGCGTTACTGGTGGTTCAGTGACGAGGCGATCAAGTCCCATGCCGAATACAAATTGATCATGCAACCGGGTGCTTGAATTACCGACCGCGGCAGGGTATCGGCAGGTTACTATTAGAAAACACTATCAAGAAATGTGATCATGATCTCCAGAGCCTGTGGTGCATCTTCCTCAAAGCTCTGCCCCGACAACATACTTGAACCCGAGTCCAAAAACGCATGACCTCGGCCTTCATATTCCCAATATTGAACAGAGTGACCTGCAGCTTTTAGTTTTTCAAAATAGTCTTTTACTGACTCAGGCGTCATAAGAAAATCCTCACTACCGACCGTTAGCAACTGAGGGGGCAGTTTGCGCTCGGTTGACAGAGGGATATTGTAAAGGGGCGAAATGCCTTTATACACAGCAGGATTGTCAATGGGATTAAAATTCTCCCCCAGTAAACCCCTGGGAATGGAAGCCGTTGCCCACCATAATGGATTTTTTATTTCTTCAAAGCCCTGCAAGCTGGCCTGATAAAGCTCAAAGGCACCATAACTCAATATGGCCGCTTGAACCTCTAACCCATTTTGCTCTGCAACTTGTTCTGCCGTTTTCCCGGCAGGTAAATAGGAAGGCCTAAATGCGATAGACTGTTCTGAGTAGTTTTCCGAGCTAAGGCGATGTCCCATATTGATAATCATCGCAGATAAATGCCCTCCGGCACTATCTCCAGTAATGGCTACTTGTGTTTTGTCTCCTTTGTACTCGCCAATATTGTCTTTTACCCACAACACAGCACCAAAAGCATCGTCAACGATTTGGTTGATAGTTACCGTATTATCGTTGTCGACCAATAAACGGTAATTAACATTGCAAACAACGTACTCACTGTTCGTAGCCAGATACTTAGCCATCTGATCCATGATGGATTTGTCGTTAATCATCCAGCCACCACCATGAAATATCACCACAACAGGATATGAATATTTTCCTGTTTTCGGCGTATAAATATCCATGGTGAGATCGAAACCCTCCGGCGATGCCCACAATACGTCGTTCGTTACTGCGTACTTTTCGGGGTTATTATTTTTCAATAATTCCTGTGTCTCCGCGCATGATAATAAACAAAAAACTGAAATCACACTGAACAATATTTTTTTAAAAGTCATAGTCGACTTTGTTTAACCTCTGATAAAAACCTTTGCCTCACGGCCAATAAAACGAAACTATACATTAGTCCAAATTACCAGTTGTAACCGGCACGCACCCCATAGGTTCGTGGGGCCGCAAATCCGGCAGTGGCGACGCCGATGAGTGAAAGGGATACCATCACCTCTTCATCGGTGACATTTTTGCCATAGGCAGAGACAAACCAGCTGCCCTGCGGTGATGTGTATCCCAGGTTAAGATCCACTTTCGTATAGGCGTCCTGTTCGCTGATATCTTCATTCCTGAAGGTGAGGTAGTGGTCATCCATAAAGTACACCAGGCCACCTGCTGTCACACTGCCGTTGCCTCCCAGCACCCACTCGTGCTGATAGCCCAGAGTTGCGCTCCAGGTTGGTGCTTTATTCAATTCATTACCCTTCCAATCGTTAGTCACGTCATTGACCGGGTCATACAGTTCGAAGTCGGTGAATTCAGAGTGGAGATAGGAAAGCTGCAGGCTAAAGCGGTCATAGGCGCTCGCCAGATACTGAGCTGAAAGCTCGGCGCCGTAGATATCGGCCGCACCGGCATTGCGGGTAACCGAGCCCTGAGCACCACCGGGAAGACCCGCCAGTGGCTCGGTCTGTGTGACCTGAAAATCGTCATAATCGTAGTAGAATGCAGCCAGGTTCAACTGTAAGCGGTTATCCATAAACTCGTTTTTTGAACCAATCTCCCAGGACAATACCGTTTCCTCGTCATAGTCGTTGGGCGCTATGCCATCAAAATAACCGCCAGCCTTATAGCCGGTTCCAACGGAAAAGTAGAGCATGGAATCTTCCGTCACAAACCAATCCAGTCCCAGCTTCCAGTCAGTCGAATCCCAATCTTCATCGGCAATGTTGGGAACGTCCTGGAGTACTAAATCCAATTCCGTGATCCCGACCAGGCTTCTACCGTTACGTACCTTCTCATCCTGGCTATAACGCAAACCCGCAGAGAAGCGAAAGTTATCGGCAAAGCTGTAATCGATCTGACCAAAAAGAGCCGTCGATGTCGCTTCCACTTCCGGTTGATCAAAGGTCAAATCGCCTTTAGGAAAAGGGGGGGGCGCAATCACCAAAAGATCGTCCAATAAGAAAAAGATGTCTTGTTCTTCTTTGAAGTAATAAGCACCCCCTATCCACTGCAGGGCTCCATCGCCGTTGGAAGCGAGCCGCAGTTCATGGGTAACCTGCTCCATGGAATTATCGACAGCCAGCGTAGCACCCAGAAGTGCGCTCTGCCCCGCCGCTGCACCGCCTGCCAAATAGGACGTCTCACGCGACGCCGCCAGGTAGGTCAGGGTGGCGAAATCCAGGTCCCAGTTCAACTCGAACTTGATACCTTTGTCTTCTATGTCGCTATAGCCAGAAGCCGTTGTCTCAACAGTGAATACATCATCGACCGGTACGTCGCGCTGATAGGGCGGCGCGCCTTCTTTACTAAGGTAATCAACACTGAGCAGCACGGAGAGATTTTCTGTCGGCTGGTACAGGCCATGCAAACGGAAGCCCTCGTCATCGGCCGAGTCGCCTTCGCTAAGAGCCTCGCCAGTTTCAATGTGGACCGCCTCATAATAGCCGTCCCTATCATCCGTGAAAAAAGCCGCCCGCACTTGGAATTGGTCTGTTACCGGCACATTGATCATGCCCTGGGTATAAACCCGGTCATAGTTGCCTAAATTGAGCTCCAAGTTGGCCTCAAAGTCCTGCACCGGCTTTTGAGTGATCACATTGATGCTGCCAGCGGTGGCGTTGCGGCCATAGAGTGTGCCCTGGGGCCCGTTGAGCACTTCCACTCGCTCCAGGTCATAGAAAATGGCCCCGGCGGCTATCGGGCGGCCCAGGTAAATACCATCGACATGAAAGGCCACGGCCGGATCACCCGCCTCTACGTTATTCGTGCTGTTAATTCCGCGGATGGCAATTTCGACATTGGAGCCACCCTTGGCGATGTGTAGATTCGGCACGCGACCATTGAGATCTGCCGCATCGGTTACCACGCTATTGGCCAGAATCTCACCGGTAAACGCTGTAATGGCGATGGGTGTTTCCTGGACCGAGGTGCTGCGCTTTTGCGCGGTGACTATAACCTCCTCCAGAACGAAGCCGGCTTCATCTGCTGAATAAGCGACTGGAGATAATACGCCGGCAATAGCTGCGGCTAACAAAAGGGGTCTGGGCACTGGCATGTCGGCATCCTGTAGGAACGATAGTTATATGGCCTACCTTAAGTAATCATGGTTGAAATTCACATGGGTGAAAAATCAAATATATGGAGTATTATCCTGTATCACTCCAGGACAATGTCGCCACCTTCGTGCCGATACTAGTCGCACTGAACCTGGATTTGCATGTTATTTCAACGCAACATCGAACCTGGCCCGTGAAAATGACAAAGCCCATATATGAATGAATCAACGCTTCAAACCCACTTGCTTCGGTATGCAATCACCTCGTGGCGCCTGATGAACGGCCATCCAGTGGAGCCTCTCGATTATCGTCAGGCTATGTTGTTCGTGACAGGGGATCACCGAGGGAATTTCACAGACCGCGTTGGCCCACTGATGCTCGCTTTGCAGAATTCAGACATGTATGCATCACAGCCATCGGTGCCCGGATTGATCAAGAAATGGAAGTCCAGCTTTGAGCCTGCGGTAACTCTTTCGGTGCAGGATGCGAGCGACTTCCTGCAGGAATCTGCGAGTGCGCTCGACCTGGTAGACGAAATATTTTCCGATCACTCGCTCTCCGGCGTCACTAAAATGGTGCAAGATACGGCCACAGATGTTGAGATTCGTAGACCGGCAGGAAAGCTCTCAGGCTGGAGTCTCAACCTGACCGTGAGTGGTAGGGGTCATTACAGTTTTATGCGTCACGAAATTCAAACCAGCCGTGGCGATCTAATGCTATTGTCACCGCAGGCCATGTACGACTGCCGACGTGCCGGCCAGACTTCACATTGGACCCATAGCTGGATTTTTTTCCAGCCTCATCCCCGCCTGATCGATTGGTTCAACTGGCAGGAGGTCGGCCCGCATATCTATCACCTGAAACTACCGGACGATGAGTTCACAACCGTGGACGCCTTGTTTGACAGCACTCTGGATTTTGACCCCACTGAAAGCAAACTATCCGAGGCCCTGCTGCTAAACATTACTGAACAGGTATTAATCCGCTGCTCGCAGTACTCGAAGGCCACGGGACGTCCAATGATTGACATTCGGGTACAGCAAGCAATGGACTATATCTCTTCCAATCTGGACCGCTCCTTCAGTGTGCAAGATGTTGCTCGGCATGTGCGACTCTCAAGGACACAACTATCCAGCCTGTTCAAAGAGCATACTGGCAGCACCCTCTTTGGCTGGCGTGAAGAGCGCAGAATAGCTCAGGCTTCTCAGTTGCTAACCCAGACTGCGTTGCAAATTCAGGAAATTGCCGAACGCATTGGCTACGACGATCCACTGTACTTTTCTCGTACTTTTACCCGCCTGGTGGGTTGTAGTCCTCGCCAGTATCGGAAGGGGCAATAAGCCATCAAAAACAGGCGGCGCGGAGTGCATTCAGGGGTTATGCCAAATTAGCCGACCAAAGTTGTTAGCCCTCGGCCGGGCTCTAATGTAACGAAGCCTCCCAAGACTTGTTATTCCATGTCATCCGACATATTCACCCAGAAGCAGCTCTGTTCTGTATAGCTCGCCACATATGGCCGTAACCACCGGTCCCGCCGCAACCACGATTGATGCGACGGCAGCAACATACACAGAAGACCGATGAACATGTAATCGTTAAGCAAATTCGTGTTCATCCCAAAATCTGCCGATTTGTGCCGACGTCGTTGGTGCTCAAAGCTATTGCTCGCTTTCACAAACGGCCACCGGAGAGGCCAACCATCCTGACTCGCAGAACAAGTGCTATGCATTGATTAAGTTGTGCGTTTTCCATGGTTAATCTCCCTACTATTTTAAATGAACTAACGCCACCCGCTGCACCTAGGGGCAAAGCTTGTGACCGATTAAAACGGTTGGCTGGAAAATCGTGAATATTGCAGGGCATCAGCCACTTCCTGCGCCTTGGTTTCCGAGCTCATAAGGTGAAGTAACTTAAGAGCCGCCTGATAGCTCACCAGGCTGCCATTCGAGGTGATGATCCCGCCATCAACGACGAGATTCCGGTTCA
This sequence comes from Halioglobus sp., assembly GCA_036961345.1. GTDB lineage: Bacteria > Pseudomonadota > Gammaproteobacteria > Pseudomonadales > Halieaceae > JBALVT01. The sequence continues at coordinate 3,897 of JBALVT010000045.1, read as the reverse complement.
CCTGCACTTTCACAGCCGGATAGTCTTTTTGTAGGTCGGCTTCACCGCCAGCCCAGGTTGTGCCTTTTTTGCCGTCTAACAGGCCTGCCTCGGCCAACAAATAGGCTCCCGAGCAGTTACTGGCCATCCAGTCCGTTACCTGTGAGGTTTTTTGAATAAAGCGGATTAATTCTTTGTTCTCGATTAGGGGGCCCATATCGTAGCTGGATGTCACAATAAGAACGTCCAGTTCGGGGCATCCCCTATCCAGGCATCAACGCCAATTTTTAACCCCTCCTCGGTGGTGACGGCCTTTTGGTCTGATACTGAAACGGTGATTACTTCATAATCACTGAGCCAGGTGAGCCGGCTCGCGACACCAAAGACCTCCAGCGGCGCAGGGACATCTGAGGTGAGAACCCCGTCATAGACTAGAATACCGATTCGTTTATCAGCCGCTGTAACCGGGAAGTCTGGCAGTTGGCTCAAGCTCCCACTGTTTAGTATTGTGAATCGTCTCGGGCATCAACTCACGATGTGCAACAGTATCGTCAGTACCCCTGCGAGTACCCTCCTTACAACACACCGTTTACCCCCCCTATACTTCATCCTCTGCTGAACCCTATACTTGTACTTCGTTTTCAATTCCAAGTACGCCTAAGAAATGAGCTCCTCAGCGACTGCCATCACCCGCTACGAAAAAAGCGTATTCACAGCTACGCTGAAGAACGGCCAGACTGTATCCCACGATGTCTACGCGCGCGGGCAAGGTAGTGTGATAGTGGTTATTCAGGAACTCCCGGGGATTGGCCCCGAGACGTTGCGATTGGTAGACCATATTACTGCCTCCGGATTTCGCGTACTGCTACCTCATCTGTTTGGTCCCCTGGGCAGAACCGACACCCTCGGCAACACCGCCCGTGTTTTCTGCATGCGCAAAGAGTTTCATCTGTTTCAGGAAAATCGCTCCAGCCCTATTGTCGATTGGCTAAAAGCACTGTGTCTCGATGCAAAAACAAGTGGCGCCAGTATCGGAGTGGGCGTGATCGGCATGTGTTTGACAGGCAACTTTGCCATGTCATTAATGGCCGACGACTCAGTGCTTGCAGCGGTCGCTTCGCAACCCTCCTTGCCCTTTGGTAGAGCCGGTGCGCTGCATATGAGCGAGGATGAAATCGATACATTGAAAAAACGTATCGATGCAACAGCGCCAATGAAGGCATATCGATTTGAAGGTGACTGGATGTGCAGCTCTGAAAAGTTTAAAACCATCGATCAGCTTATAAACAACGATGCAAGCCGTGTGGAGCTAAACACTCTACCGGGTAAAGGGCACGCCGTTCTCACAAAGGACTTTGTTGATCAGGCGGGCCACCCCACCAGGCAAGCTCTGGACGAAATTCTGTCCTACTTCCATCTTCAGCTTGATAGCCCGGCATAGGCAGTCACGAATCGCTGAGCCTGCCTACTTTGCCTATGCCATACGATGAGTTAGTGAATCAAACGAAAAGACGCATACTAGGCGTGATGGACTATTCTTCTAGTGAGACTTAAAGCGGCGCAAGTACTACCGCTTTTGCGAACAAAGGATATGACATAATTTTCGATACTCAAGCCCTACAATGTACCCAAGCTAAGAATAATATCCCTGAGTTTGTTAGCGGACAATTACAATCAGAAGAGTAACCAACGATGACACATTTAACATTAGAAAAACTGGCACACATCACGGGTGGCGAGTTGAGAGGTGATGGCTCCAGGATTATTCATGCCATTGCATCAATGCACAACGCAAAACAAGGTGACATAACCTTCTTGTCCGATAATAAATACAAAAAGGACCTTGGCCAATGCCAAGGTAGTGCCATCATGGTTCGTTCCAGTGAAGCCAATTTATGCACCATCGATACTCTGATTGTAGACGACCCTTATGTCGCTTATGCGAAAGTCGCCCAAGTATTTGACAGCAGCCCTAAACCTATAATTGCAATAGCGCCCACCGCTGTCATTGATAGCAATGCAATCATCGGACTTGATGTCGCCATTGGGCCAAATGCGGTGATTGAGGCTGGCGTTATCCTTGAAGAAGGAGCGACCATTGGTGCTGGCTGCTTTGTCGGAAAAAACACCCGCATAGGCAAGCACACAAGATTATGGCCCAATGTGACGGTATACCATAACGTCTCAATTGGTGAGAGCTGTATCATCCACTCCAACAGCGTTATCGGCTCCGATGGCTTCGGTAATGCTAATGAAAAAGGTGAATGGATCAAAATTCCACAGCTGGGAAGTGTCAAGATGGGCAACCGAGTTGAGATTGGCTCCTGCACAACCATTGACCGGGGTGCCATCGAGGATACGATTATTGAAGACAATGTTGTCATTGATAATCAAGTACAAATTGCCCATAACGTAAAGATCGGCTATGGCTCAGCCATTGCAGGTGCAGCTGGCGTTGCAGGCAGCACCACCATTGGCAAATACTGCCTGATAGGCGGGGCATCCGTTATCAATGGACATATCACCATTGCTGATGAGGTCATGATTACCGGTATGGCGATGGTTAATCGTAGTATTCCTGAAAAAGGAGTTTACTCTTCGGGGATTCCTCTCCAAAGCAATCGAGAGTGGAGAAAAACGGCGGCCCGGGTTATGAAGATTGACGAACTGTTCAAAGAAGTCAAAGCCATAAAGAAAAAGCTTATTGAGATGGCCCCAGAAATCTGAACAACGCTGCAAGTGGATTCCCAGCCTGACTTAGGGGTCCGGCCAGTTAATCCGACGCTCAGTCTAGAAATAGAAATTCAGTCCAAGGATCGGGCCCTGCTGCTTGGCATCGAAGCCATAGCCGTCAATGCCTGACTTACCATTGTCGTAATCAGTCCCCATGCAGCGATACCCAGCGAAAAATTAGCCCCAGCCAAGGAACCGGTAATCAAAATAACCCAGGCCCTGAAGCGCCCTGTTATTGGAGTTTTTATAACCAATATCCGCCCGGCCAACAAAACTCCACAGCTCGGACAGTTCCGTCCTTACCCGAACGCCGCCAAACCTATCAGCATTGCTGATGTGTGCCGTGCTACCTCTACCGATGAGCGCATGTTACAGCGGGCTTTTAGGGACTATCTCGATGTAACTCCTCTGGAATATTTGCGCTTGGGTCGCTTGCAAAGGGCGCGCCGGATGCTGATGTTTAATCCATCAAAAATCGCCATAAGCGAGATAGCCTTTGACTGTGGCTTTACACACCTGGGAAGATTCTCTGGTTACTACTTTCAACAGTACGGTGAATTACCAAACGAAACGGTTTTGGCATAACCCAAAATAATCAACGCCTACCGTTTTTTTGGTAGGGACAACCGTCTACACTGCTGCCTCACGGACAAAACTATTCTGGCAAAGCAGATGACCGAATCGACCTTGAGCATTGGTTTAAGTAATCCCAAAAGCCCGGTAAACGTCGGCCTGGTTATGCGGGCGGCCGGTTGCTTTCAAGCGGATTCTGTCTTCTATACGGGGGAGCGCTACGACCGGGCGGCGCCTTTCAATACCGATACACAAAATGCCAGCCTGAGCATTCCGCTAACCTGGGTGCCAAGCCTGCCCGGCGACGTGGCCGACAATACGCAGGTAGTCTGTGTAGAACTGGTAGAGGGCGCCATCCCGTTGCCCGTGTACCAGCACCCTGACAAAGCACTCTATATTTTCGGCCCTGAGGACGGAACCATACACCAGACGGTTTTAGACCGAGCAGACTCTGTGGTCTTCATTCCCACCATAGGGAGCCTGAACCTGGCGGCAGCGGTGAATGTAATACTTTATGACAGGCTGGCCAAAATGCCAGTGAGCGATTGTTATAAGGCGCTGATTCGTGAAAGCCGAGATGCTAATAACCGCGCGAAAGTGAAAAACAGCTAA
>JBALVT010000044.1:17499-23644 GCA_036961345.1 Halioglobus sp. | reverse complement strand
AGAATGCCGTCCGTATGATCAATGTGCAGGTGAGTGAAACCAACCCCATCAACTCCCGCAACATGGTCCCCAAGCAGAGAGCCAATCGCGCCGTGTATCTCTACCTCCTGAGCCCCCATAACGAGTTTCATCAGCCCGCCAAACTCTTCCGCCTGCGTTTCGCGCATACCTGCGTCAATTAGAAATAGCTTTCCATCGGACCACTCCAAAACGATGACAGAGTGCACCAATGTAGACGCCGGAAGTGATTGCTCAGAGGTATTGACATAATAAATATTGACCGGCCCGTCATTGTGTTTCAGCTGTAGAAAGTCTGCGCCGTCCGGGAGCGGGGTATTCACTGAACGCACTTGCAGATGGGCAGGGATATAACGAACACAAAGGCCGACAAAAACCAATAGCAACACAATAGCAAAGGCGCGTTTTATCAGTTTAGCCATATCATATTCTCGCTATCAGCAGGTTCCGTTTTCCGGGCAGAAAACATGTTACCCGATATGAGTGAGGATTGGCGATATACCGACGAGGGAAATTGGTTTCTAACCATTGGGTACACTGCGTAAACTATGTATGACAAAAGGTGATATTTCTGGCCGTTGACCTATTAATCACTAGACTTCACTCAACGAGATTCTAAAGGAACTATATGAAAGACCTGGCCCCCAATATTTACCGTCAAAGATTATTGATCGAGGGACTCTATGACATAGAGGTGCAGGTAGATACAGTGCACGAATTTTTTGCTGCGCTACTAGACGGTTTGGGCGCCAACGCGGCTGGCGAGGCGATTGTCAATTCTTCGCTGGGACAAGGTAAGCTGGAAAACCAGGGGATCGAAGCGTTCATACCCTTGATCGAATCCGGTGTGGCTTTGTACACCTGGGAATCCTCGCGGTTTGTCTCTTTGATTATTTACACCTGTAAAGCCTTTGACGAGGCAAAGGCACTGTCGATTGTTGCTGACTTTTTCCAACTGTCACAGATGGAACACAAGTCGTTCTGAACCAAAAAGTCGGCTAGTTCAGATTGATAAAAAATTTGGCCTCCGTCTGCGAATCGAAAACCAGGAGATTTCTATCTCGTTGATATTGGTCTGTTGAGACTAAAAATGCCAACTTCTAACTTTTACCCAAACAAAGCCTGCACTGGGATTATTTGGCGCCCAAGCCCCAATGTGGTAAAAAAGCGACATGAAGCTCTCAAAATTTCAAATTATCTCCCTATCACTCGGTTTATTTACCGCAGTTTCATTGCTCGGTGGTTCAGCTATCTGGCAGCTTATCGGGCTCGGTAGTTCTCTCAACATAGATGGGCACGCCAGTATCGTAAGAGCGCTCCCAGAGGCGGCGTCAGATAGGTGGATCGCCTATGGGGGGGACAGCGCGGGCACCCGTTATTCATCCGCTTCAGAGATCTCGATTGATAATGTAGACCAACTGAAACCCATCTGGACATATAGAACAGGCGCATTTAACAATCGCGAAAAGGTCCGACATCTCGCATCCTTTCAGGCAACTCCCTTAATGGTAGAAGATGCGCTAATTTTTTGTACGCCATTCAATGAGGTGATTTCGCTGGACCCAGAAACCGGCGTAGAAAAATGGCGTTTTGATCCACAGGTGCCTCTGGACAGTAATCCGGCCAATGAATTTAGTTGCCGGGGCGTATCTTATTGGGTGGATGAGGCATCCGAGCCTGGCAGCAGCTGTCAATCCCGTGTTTTTATGGGTACGGTTGAAGCCAAACTTATAGCGCTCGACGCTCGTACTGGTGAACTATGCGCCGGGTTTGGAACAAAGGGAACAGTTCAAATCGAACCCAGCATGTCCCTGCGCTGGCCCGGCGAGTTTCAGATTACCTCAGCCCCCGCGATCGCAGGCGATGTTGTTATTACAGGAACAGCGATCAGCGACAACTTACGATCAGATGCTCCGATTGGAACGGTGCACGCTTTCAGCGCACGAACGGGTAAATTACTTTGGACGTTTAATCCTATTCCATGGGGACAAACTCAAACGAGTACAAAGATCGGCCATGCTAATGTCTGGTCAACAATGGCTGTAGATACCAAACGAGACATGGTGTTCCTGCCGACATCCACGGCGAGCCCAGATTATTACGGCGGAGAACGTCCGGGAAACAATGAACATGCGAACTCGGTGGTCGCCCTGGATGCCAAAACAGGCACCCTCTTATGGGCGCGGCAACTCGTGCATCATGATGTTTGGGACTACGATCTGCCGGCTCAACCGGGATTGTACGAAATATGGCGAGAAGGTGTAGGCCATGACGTAGTCGTTCAAGTCACCAAGATGGGGCTCGTATTTGTTTTGGATCGCGATACGGGAGAGCCTTTTCATCCCATTGAGGAACGAACTGTGCCGCAAGCTGGGGTCGCCGGAGAGCAACTTTCGCCGACCCAACCTTTCCCAACCGTTCCGCCGCCCATTGTGCCGAACAGCTTGAATCCCGATGACGCATTTGGTGTAACCATCTGGGATAAATACCTTTGCGAGAAAAAACTTCGCGCCCTTCGCCAAGACGGGCTTTATACACCCCCAACGCTTGAAGGCACGCTGGCCTATCCATTTTCAGGAGGTGGCGCGAACTGGGGTGGCGGCGCGTTTGACCCGCAGCGCAATTTGCTGGTTATCAACATGAATAACCTGGCTGCTGAGGTTCACTTGTATCCGGAAGCCGGCAATAGCGAAGCGCTCTCCAAGCTCGACCATGATGCAGAACTCGCTCCCATGGAAGGTGCCCCATACAGTATGAGCCGCCAGATCGTATTCTCCCCTCTCGGCCTCCCCTGCACACCGCCGCCCTGGGGAGTCATCGCAGGTATTGATCTCAATAGCGGTGAAATTGTCTGGCGAAAGACACTCGGCACAACGCAGGATATCGCCCCGGGCGGGATCGCATTAAATTTCGGCACACCGAGTTTTGGCGGCCCGATCGTTTCCAGCGGAGGGCTAATTTTCATCGCGGCGACTATGGACAACTACCTTCGCGCTTTGAACGTCGAGACCGGTGAGGAACTGTGGAAAGGTCGCCTCCCCGCAGGGGGGCAAGCAACACCAATGACCTATGTTTCGAAGGGACGACAATATGTCGTGATAGCGGCAGGTGGTCACGGTAAATCTGACACCAAAAGCGGTGACTTTATTGTGGCATTCGCACTGGGAGGTGAATGAACTTTTTGCTCTTCGGCCAGTGTGATATCTGCCAGAAAAATCAATAAGGTAATGAGAACAAGTTTTAGCCTTAGAATAGATACCTGCCTAAATTATTCATTTCAAAGCCGCCGGCCTTTTGGCTCCCGGCTGCAAGTTAGGGTGTTTCCTGGTACTAACGGCATACTCTCTAAGAATCGGCGCCATTACTGGAACCAACCAGTTATTTGCAGCGTTTATGTTCCACAGTTCCTTGGGGTCATTTTCAAGATCAAAAATATACGGAATAGCCAGTCGTTCGTGTGTTGCGGTCACTACGCCCTGCCCAGCTTGCACTACCGGGCCCGTTGACGGCATGCGTACCTGGAAATGTATTTTGTAGTTGCGCCATTTCAACGCGAGCATATCCTGGCCGTGAAATATCATCACGTGCTCGCGATTGGACTTTTGCTGTTTGCCAAACAGAAAATCACTCTGGTCGATGGAATCTATGGGCCGGTCGCCCGGCACCTTCGCGGCTCCACCTACGACGTTCGCAAAGCTGCTGTAAAAATCCAGAATAGAGACAATTTCGTTGGACACACGACCTGGCTGCGTGCGCCCCGGCCAGCGAATAATCGCAGGTACTCGTATAGCGCCTTCCCAACCGCTTGGAAATTCACCGCGGAATGGCCCAGAGTCAGATTGCCCACCGTACTGTATACCGATACCGGCCATTGTCTCTGGGCCATTGTCACTGGCAAATACGACTATAGTATCCTTGGCAATACCCGCATTATCTACTGCATCAATGACTCGACCTGAATTGTGATCAATCTCAGCAAGCGCGTTCTGGTAGTCGCTGTAACCTCTGCGGTCAAAATCGGGGTGCGGCAACGGCGGACTGTGTGGCAATGAATACGGTAGATAGAGAAAAAATGGCTGATCAGTGTTGGCGTTTTTTTCGATAAAATCAATCGCCTTGTCAGTAACCGTCCGATCAAACTGGCGGCGCATAGCCATATCATAATCGTCTACTCGCCGACTTTTTTCTCCTTTTATACCCTCATAGATTCCCTCTGGACCCACGAGTTCGGGATCATAACCAGGCTGTAATTCCCTCAGTGGTGCGTTGCTTGAGTGGGGGAAGCCATACCATTCGTCAAACCCCTGGTCAGTGGGGAAACGACCCTCAATATCTCCCAAGTGCCACTTACCATAGGCCGCCGAGACGTAACCCTCATCGGCCAGTAATTCAGCGAGAGTGTATTCCCATGGTGTCATTCCCTCGAGCCCGCCCATAAGATCTACCGCGGAAGTCCCACTGCGAATTGGCATACGCCCGGTTAATAAAGCGGATCGCGATGGCGTGCATTCGGGTTCAACGTTGAAGTTGGTAAGGCGCATACCCTCCGCCGCCAGCTGGTCCAGTTTAGGCGTCGGCACTCCGCGGATTACACCACCTCCGTATGACCCCAGGTCGCCGTAACCAAAATTGTCTACCAGAATAAACACTATATTGGGCTGGGCTTTCGCAAAACCCGGACCGCTGAAAGAAAATAACATCGCGGCCAGTGCAGCAGTGCATACGCGTACTATCGGCATTTTTTTCTCCCTGTTTAATGGATTGATTTTATTCATCGAATACCCGTTCCTGACTTAGTTTCTTAAACTCCCCACAACATTGTCCAATCAGATCAGATGTCAGCCATTGCGGCAAGCGTGGAAGACTTAAGTTTAGCGGATAGACTCTTCCGGCAATTCACCCTTGATGCCCTGATCAATCGGCATCACATCGGGGTCTGCGCCACTGTCTACCAGTAGCGCAGCCAGTGCCAAACGCATTTCAGCCAGTTTCTTAACACTCGCTACATCATTGGCCAGGTTGCTCGATTCCGCCGGATCGTTCGCCATATTGTAGAGCTCTTCCATATGGCGCAGCGGACCGCCATCGCCATGGGGGTATGCGACGTACTTCCAGTCACCCTTGCGGATACCGCGTACATTTGGAGTATACGGAAACTGTATTTCGTAGTTATATTCATACAGCCAGGCATCGCGCCAATCGATGGATTTACCCGCGGCCAGCTTCGCCCAGGAAAGTCCCTGAATATTCTGCATGGTGCCATTTACCGTCATTTCCATCACCGACGGCGCCATGTCCAGGCTCAGAACATGTTCCTCGACAACCGTACCTGGCGCTATTAGTTTCGGGTAGCGCACTACAAGCGGCACCCGAACGCTGGCCTCATGCATGGTCCGTTTGTCTATCATGCCGTGCTCACCGAACAGAAAACCATTGTCGGAAGCAAATATGAAGATGGTATTGTCCAACTCACCGCTACGCTCCAGCGCGGCGTACAAACGCCCGACACTGTCATCGACAGAATTGATGGTGGCGACATAACTGCGGACAAAACGCTCAAAATCTGCCACGGCCTCTGGACGCATATCCGGAAAGTCTTCACGGAAGCCATAGAGTGGCCCGTAGATTCCGTGCCAGGTTGGCAGCCTCTGCCTAATCCACTCAGGCTTGTCTGCCAGTTCAAAACCGCTGGGGGGATACGGATACGGCACCTCATCGTATAAGTTCTCGTAGCGAGGCTCTGGAACAAAAGGTCCGTGAGGAGCTTTGTGCCCCACGATCAAGGCAAAGGGCTTGCCCTGCTCTCTTTGTGCCAACCAATCCAGAGCCATGTCTGTAACTCGGTCCGTGTAGTATCCGGCCACTGTTTTACGCTCGCCATCAACATTGAATTTTGTGTCGTAGTACTTGCCCTGCCCCTTATGCGTCACCCAATAGTCAAAGCCGGGACGACGATTGTCATCGCCTTCACCCATATGCCACTTGCCGATATAGGCCGTGCTATAGCCCGCTTTTTGCAGTAACAGCGGGAAGCTTTGTAGTTCATGCGGGTAATCAGTGAAGTTATCGCGCACTCCGTGGGTGTGGGTATAAGTGCCCGAGAGGAATGATGCACGACTGGGCGAGC
>JBALVT010000044.1:0-17489 GCA_036961345.1 Halioglobus sp. | reverse complement strand
AGTGAGGTGGTCACGAACATATTGTCGAACCGGGCACCCTCTCCTGCCAGTCTATCTATATTGGGTGTTTCGATGCCCAGCAGAGGCTCGGGGTGATAACCCACCGCATCGGCGCGCTGATCGTCCGTCAACACAAAAACGACATTGGGTTGTGCAGTAACCTGGCCGGCAAGCAGGATAGAAAAGAGCATAGACTGGATTCGAAATAACATGTTGTTTCCTGTGTTTCTAACGGCGTCAGAGAAGGCCTTACTCGCCTGACATACCGTCAATTAGCGCATCCCTTCCAAATCCAGTACCTCTTGCACTAGAGGCCACATAAATTTTACTCAGAAAAACGTGCTGCCCGTCATGTAGTCGCCCCATGGGAACAGGGGAAAATTTTTATCCTCCATGATTATGGCCGACTGCGCAAAGATAACGCCATAGCGCCCAGTACAAAAAAGATCGCGATTATTCCCGGCAGAAAGCCAAAAAATACGACCAGGTCATGCATCGATGATTCGGCGCTGGGCATGAGGCCGCGCGCGTCGAATACGCCGCCATACATGCTGGCAAAAATATTGGAATAACCGGTAATAATCATGCCGAAGCGAATAATACGCTCCGCCTTTACATTAGCCTGCACCAGCGGGTAAGCCAAAGCGATCCCAAGCATCAGCACGCCATTGGCAAAGCCCTCTATATGAGCAAGACGCCAGGCCGCCGCCTGCGACACAGTTGCTGCCGCGTCGGCCATTGTGTTGCCCCAGATAAACCCTGAGATCATCCCCAACGCAAGGACAATGACTGCGTGGAACGCCAGTTGACGCTGAAAGGGTAAGTTGTCGTTCATAATCTTTTTATTCCAGAAACGAAGTATCGTTGTGGTGAGCCAGGCACCGCGTAAAAAGTACTATTTTGCGCACTGCCGGTTCTACCACCCGGTTTAACATACGAAAGAATTCACGCTCCAGTTTTTGTTTGTTCGCTGCCATTGATGACACCTATGACTTGGTAACAACAAGCATAGCCCTATAAGGACCCGGTTGGGTAGGTCTGGACTACCCCACGCTTGTATTTATTTAATATCACGATATACTGTTTATATATACAGTATTCGGTGGAATGCATGACCCACCCCAAAGACGTCATTTTCCAGCAGCGTACAGCGCGCAAAGGCCGTGGCACGCTTAGCAACCACAGCAGTCGGTTTAGCCCCACCCGGGTAGATTGGGACGACGGTGTGGCTGTCTCACTGCCACAAACCGAATGTCGCCCAGTGCGCGCCCGAAGCATCATATCGCGAAACAACTCTCCCGATATCCCCTTCTATCAGTCTATAAATCCCTATCAGGGCTGCGAACATGGCTGTACTTATTGTTACGCACGGCCTACTCATGCCTATCACGATTTATCACCCGGCATTGATTTCGAAACCCGCCTGAGCGTTAAGGTTAACGCTGCCGAGCAACTTGAAAGGGAACTCTCGTCTGCCAGTTATCGCTGCAGTAGCATTACCCTGGGTGCCAACACAGACCCCTACCAACCGGTGGAACGCCAATACGGCGTTACGCGCGAGATTCTTGAAGTGTTACAAAAGCATCGCCACCCGGTGGCAATTATTACCAAGGGCGCCATGGTTACCCGGGACCTGGATATTCTCTCGGAAATGGCGCGCGAAAACTTGTGCTCTGTTGCCATCAGCATTACCACTTTGGATAACAAACTGAAGCGCACTATGGAACCGCGCGCTGCTTCTGCCAATGCAAGACTGGCTGCCATGGCGGAACTAACCGCTGCAGGCATACCGGTGACGCTACTTTTTGCACCGGTAATACCTGCATTGAATGACGCTGACCTGGAAGAAATACTGTCGCGCTCAGCCGCGGCCGGGGCCAGCAGCGCTGCCTACATGCTACTGCGACTGCCACTGGAAATACGCGATCTATTCTTTGAATGGCTGTATGAACACTACCCGTTACGGGCCGAACACATTATTAGCATAATCAGGCAGAGCCGTGGCGGTGCAGACTATGACAGCCGCTTCGGGCACAGAATGCGCGGCACAGGAGTGTTCTCCGAGGTACTGAAACAACGATTCCAATTGGCGTGCAAAAAGCAGGGGTTCACAATGGGAGAGGCGCCGGCAAACCGCAGCGACCTGTTTCGGGTGCCCCCTAAATCAGGCGATCAGTTTGGCCTGTTTGACGCTGAACATACATAGAAGTAATAAATACAGCGCGACGAATGAGGGGCTAATTAACCGCAGACGGATAAAAGACAGAACTCCAGCCCTGGCGTTCAAACGGCAGCCAATCATCGGGATGCTGGGCCAACCGTTCGGCCAGTAAAAACCATGCGGTTGGATTCATGGTCATTCCACAGTGGCTGCCGATAATTCGAATACTTTCCGTTTTCGCGTGACTGCCTTCTTCTGATTGCACAGAGGTTTTCCAGTTCACAACACCATCGCCGTGAGAATAAATGGCAGTAGTTGGCACCGGTGGCGCTGTGGCGAGCACCCCCTGATCAATGGGCAACTCTTCTGGGGGATTCAATCGTGAAAATAAACCCGCAAGATATGACGCGGTCAGTCTGCCCTCACCGAAAGGACTTCCCAGGGAAATCACCTGGCGAACATGTTGCGGTAGTTCTCGCGCCAACTCTCGGGCGAAAATTCCTCCCAGGCTATGGCCCACCAGAGACACTGCCTGCCCGTGTTGCTCACTGAGAAACACCAGCCGTTCCTGCATCTGCTCGAGCACACCCTCTCTCGGGCCCAGGTTTCGACCCAGCCCCCAGCCGTGTACCTCATAATTACGCTTGGTCAGATATCGTCGCAGGGGGCCATTGTAGCCGTCACCACCCATGAACCCCGGCAAGACCATCACCGGATGGCCATCACCCTCGGGGGCTCGGCTCAGCACACTCCTGCCAAGACGCAAAGAAATGATTTCAACAAATGTGCGATGCGCCTCGGTAAGCGCTAACAGAGCGCTGGGGGGCGGGATATAGGGTTCCGTTCGCACGTTTCGCCACTCTCCTTAAGAAACCGCCAGCAGGCAGCCCTTAACTTGCATAAAAAGAATTTTCTCAGACAAAGAATAGCGAATATGAAGTTACAGCGATACCCCCCCTTTACGATCGTTACGAAGTGCTTACAGTTTCGAAAACTCCTTGTTGAGATTGTACTGCCTGGAGGTGACATAGCTCTCCATATCCTCCACCCGCCTCAGCGCGGCATCCAGTCGATCACGCGCGCGGGTCAACCGCTCACTACTACTGTCACTGTATCTAAATACCTTTTTTGGCCTATAGTCATGTCGATACTCATCGTATTCCATCTCCGTGTGCTCATCGAAAAACTCCTGCTCGTTATAACTGCTACTCTCATCACCTCCTCTGCGATAAGGCTTGGGCGACATTAGAACCCAGGCGCCGATGTAGCCCCATAGCGCCAGCGTGCCCGTGAATAAAAAGGCGCCGACCCACATTAGCCGTACTACCCAGTGGGCGATATCCCAGTGATCGGCTAACCCCGCTGCTACGCCGGCGATTTTTCCCTCGCGGGTGTTACGGTAGAGGTTCATACCCCAGCCAGATTGTTTTCGACTGCGCATTTTTTGTTTTCGCGATCTACTGCGAGAGTGCCTTTTGTTTCTGCGACCCATAATTTACTCCTTGTCCCGCGTATGACGGGACATATTCTGCTTCCAGTCGGGATGGTCTACATCCAAAATAGATTCCAGCGTTCCTATGCGATCGGTGAGTTTATCTACCGTCACCAGCATATGCTCGATACTCTCGCGATCCTCATCGCTCAAACTGCGCGAGGACCGACTCACGCTGCGGTAATGCATCGTGATCCATATCGGCGCCACAACGACCATAAAAAGTATGGTCGGAACAAACATAAATTTAAGTAATTCCATTAACGATATCCTCGATCAGGCCTTGCCTGGTAGACATGCTGCCACTAATAAAGACGATAGCCAAACAAGGATTATTGCGCCTCAACGTTACCTCCTGAATCTCCAGGGCGTTTCATCTGCGCTTTCAAGCGCTCCAGTTCGTCGGTGATGTTTTCATCTTCCTGCAGAGCATCAATTTCCGCGGCCAGATCGGGTGAAACTTCTCGCCCCAGATCCATCACTTCCAGCTGGCTCTCGAGGTTGTCCATACGCCTCTCAAAATATTCAAAACGCTGAAAGGCATCATCCAAAGCTTCGCGATGCATCTGACGCTTCACTTTAATTCGGGACTCGACGGTTTTAGTGCGCATCAACAATGCTTTCTGCTTGGCCTTGGCGTCGCTCAGCTTTTGCTGCAACTGCGCCACCTCATCATTGAGCTGCGCGATATGTTCATCCGTTGCGGCAAGCTCAGAGGAAATAATCAGTAATTCTTCCTCGATAGCGCGCTTTTCCTGCAGCGCTGCCCTGGCGAGATCTTCCCGACCTTTGTTGATTGCCAGCTTGGCTTTGTCTTCCCAGCTCTGGGCCTCTGCCTGGATGTGCTCCATCTTGCGTGCCGCCGCCTTGCGGTCGGCCAGCACTTTCGCCGAAGAGCTGCGAACCTCCACCAGCGTATCTTCCATTTCCTGAATAATCAGACGGATCATCTTCTCGGGATCTTCCGCCTGATCCAGCAGCGAATTCAGATTGGAATTAATTATGTCGGTCATGCGGGAAAATATACCCATTTTGTATCTCCTGTTTCTCACTTAAATGTTGACTCAAATACTGACTAAATAAATCGGCTCTGCAGAGGGCTCAACTGTGAAGCGATGCCTCGGAGCGGGAACTGCCCAATAGGCAAATCAACTCAACTACGCCGGCCACCTGCAGAAAAGTCCACAGCGCTGCACCTGCCCCAATAAAAGCACCACCGATCGTGCATAAGACCAGCAGTGCTGCGTAGATAAAGAGTCTGTGTTCCTGTGTAGTCACCGTGTTCCTCCTCATTTCAATAGGCCTGGCAATCCTGGCTGTGCACTGATAGATATTTATCTCCTGTAATCCCTATTACACAAAACGTGCCAGAATATGTAAGATCATGTTTTATAACGAGTTTTTATTATTTTTAAACAAAAACACTCCAAAAATACAGAGAAATTTAAGGTTTATTTAGCCTTATATGGTTTATATAGCCATTTATTAAGGTAATATAAACCTATGAATCGCCCACAAGAAAGCATGATAGGAAACTCTGCTGCACTGGCAAGCGCGCTGGATCAGATTTCCAGCGTCGCCACTATCAACCGCTCGGTACTAATATTTGGGGAGCGCGGCACAGGAAAAGAACTTGCCGCAGAACGCTTGCACTTCCTCTCAGGACGCTGGGACGCTCCTCTGATAAAGGTCAATTGCGCTGCAATCGCTGACCAACTGCTCGAATCAGAACTGTTTGGACATGAACCCGGTGCATTCACAGGCGCTACGAGAACACACCACGGGCGGTTTGAGCGCGCCGATGGAGGTACGCTATTCCTGGATGAACTGGCCACAATGTCCACCCGACTGCAGGAAAAATTGCTGCGTTTAGTAGAATACGGTGAATTTGAACGCCTCGGGGGCCAGGAAACCTTGCGGGTTGACGTGCGCGTAGTTGCCGCCACTAATTCCGACTTGAGGGCTCTTGCCCGGGAACACAAATTTCGGGAAGACTTACTCGATAGATTAAGTTTTGATGTTGTACACCTGCCCTCTTTGGCGCAACGCGCCGAAGATATCCCTGAACTGGCCCAACACTTCGCCATCCAGATGTGCACGGAATTGGGCTGGAGCATGTTCGCCGGTTTCACAAATAGTGCACTGGCGCAACTCATGAATCACCCCTGGCCAGGGAATATCCGCGAGCTCAAGAATGCTGCGGAGCGCTCTTTGTATCGATGGGGCGACCCCAACACGGCGGTAGATCTCATTGTCCTGGACCCCTTCCAGTCTCCCTTTGACACGACAGTGGCCGCGCTATCAGCCAGCACCGATGCGCCACAGGAAGAACCCGCCCCGCCCCTGCCAATCAATTTCAATGACCGTATCGCTGCGATGGAGAAGCAATTGGTTGAGGAAGCACTGGAACAAAACCGGCATAATCAAAAGCGCACAGCCGAGGCGCTGGGCTTGAGCTACGACCAGTTGCGCGGCATGGTTCGCAAATACAAATTATCGATTCGCTCTAGAAGTCCTGGATAAATCGCCCGGGCAAAGAGAAAACATTGTGACACTGACAGAACAAAGCTTCACCGCCTTACCCGCGGCCATCAATGCGCTCGGCGGCGAACAGTTCCCTGTCGCATTGCTGGATCTGGTGCGCTGCGCGGCTGATTTCGATAGCGCTGTGATTATGTCCTATCCCGAATCAGGCTCGCTCAATATCCTCTACAATGCGCTTCACGAAGGTGATCAAAGCGGTTTTAGCGGGCCTTACAGGAACGGGCTTTGGTTATTGTCGCCGCTGTACTTGAGCGCCAAGTCAGGTTTACGCGGTTTCTTCCACATTCTGGAGCTGGCACCAGACAACTTTCGCGATAGCGAGTACTACTCACTCTATTATCAGACAAACGGCATCATCGATCACACAATTTTTTTACTCGAAGGTGGTGATGGCACTCCGCTGGCTATCTCCCTTGAGCGCTCACACAAAATGTCCGCTTTTACCGGCGCTGAAAAAAAGCAGCTAAATTCCATGACAGCCATCCTCAGCGCATTGCTTAAACAACACTGGAAATCTGGCCTCAATCATCCCACCCATCAAGACAACGCGCTGCATCACCAGGTTCAGAGTGTTCTGCAACAGTTCGGCACAAGTTATCTCACTCCCCGTGAACGCGATGTTGCTCAACTGGTGCTAAAAGGGTACCCCTCTAAACTGGCGGCCAGGGAGCTGGGTATCAGCGCACAAACCGAGCAGGTACACCGCAAGAACATCTACCAAAAACTGGGCCTGTCCTCTCACAATGAATTGTTCTCGCTGTTCTTTGACGCGTTAGTCCAACCAGGCGATGGCAATACAGACCCACTGCGCGCGTTGTTGAAAGACAGCCCGTCTACCTGAATTCAGGTATAGCCCGAAACCCGCTCAGAGCTTATGCTCTATCACTCAAATCCAGTACAAGGACAGGACCATGAACCTAGACCTAGCCGATCCCAGTTTGCTAAAAAACCAGGCCTATATCAACGGACAGTGGGTAGACGCCCACGATGGTCAAACTTTCCCTATTACCAACCCCGTCAATGGTGAAGTGATTACCGAAGTGGCCAGGGTAGGCCAGGCAGAAACCGCTGCCGCGATACGTGCCGCCGAGGCCGCCATGGTGGGATGGCGGGCACTACCGGCCAAGTCCAGAGCAGTGATACTGCGCAAATGGTATGACTTGTTAATGGAGCACCAGGAAGACCTGGCCATCATTATGACCGCCGAGCAGGGCAAAGTGTTGGCTGAATCCCGCGGCGAAGTGGCCTATGGTGCCGCGTTTCTGGAATGGTTTGGCGAAGAGGCAAAGCGCATAGACGGTGATGTGATTCCCGGCCCTTCTGCCGACAAACGGATTGTCTGCATTAAACAACCGGTCGGTGTTGTTGCCGCCATTACTCCCTGGAACTTCCCCAATGCGATGATTGCCCGCAAAGCCGCTCCTGCACTCGCTGCCGGCTGCACTATTGTTATCAAACCGGCATCCGAGACACCCCTATCTGCCTTTGCAATGGCAGAACTGGCCGAGCGCGCTGGTGTGCCGGCCGGTGTCATCAACGTGGTGGCCGGTGGCTCATCTGATATCGGTGGCGAACTAACCTCCAACCCTATAGTGCGCAAACTAACCTTCACTGGCTCTACTCCAGTGGGGAAAATGCTGCAGGCACAGTGCGCAAAAACCGTTAAAAAAACGTCGATGGAACTGGGCGGAAATGCGCCCTTTATTGTCTTTGAGGATGCCGATATAGACGCGGCGATCCAGGGCGCTCTCATATCCAAATATCGCAATGCAGGCCAAACCTGCGTGTGCTCGAATCGCCTTTTTGTGCACGATGCTATTTACGATCAGTTTGTTGAAAAACTGGTTGCAGCGACAGCACAACTCATCGTAGGCAACGGCATGGATGAGGGCGTTACCATCGGACCGCTGGTCAACAAAAAAGCCGTACAAGACGTAGATGCTCTGGTTTGCTCCTCAATAGAAGCTGGCGCTAAAGTTGCAATAGGCGGTGGCACCCATGAACTCGGTGGCTGCTTCTACCAACCAACGGTACTCACCGACGTGACGTCCGATATGGCCGTTTTTCGCAATGAAATATTTGGCCCAGTAGCACCAGTCATACGCTTTACCTCCGAGGAGGAAGTGATAACTATGGCCAATGATAGTGAGTTTGGCCTCGCCTCCTATTTTTATACCCGCGATATCGGCCGGGTATGGCGAGTAGCCGAAGCGCTGGAATACGGCATTGTTGGCATCAACGAAGGCATTATATCCAACGAGATGGCTCCCTTCGGGGGCGTGAAGGAATCTGGTTCCGGCCGCGAGGGCTCAAAATACGGCATCGAGGACTACGTGGAAATTAAATACATGTTGATGGGCGGCCTGGACCGCTAGAGGATAAAAGAATGACAGACTTGAACCTGCAAAACTGGTGGATGCCTTTTAGTAATGTTCGGGCCTTTCAAGAAAAACCGCGGATTTTTACCCGCGCCGAAGGCTGCTTTTTATACAACGAAGATGACCAGCCAATTCTGGACATCACTGCCGGGCTCTGGTGTTGCAATATTGGTCACGGCCGCAAGTCTGTGGCCGACGCGGTACATGCACAACTCATGACCCTAGATTTTGCACCGCCTTTCCAATTTGGTACTCCGCCGGCATTTCAATTTGCCGAAAGACTAATGCAACACACTCCAGAAGGTATCAACCGCATCTTTTTCACCAACTCCGGTTCCGAGGCGGTGGATACTGCCTTGAAAATTGCGCACCTGTATCAACACTCACGTGGCAAAGGCAGCAAGAACCGCTTTATCTCCCGAGAGCAGGGCTACCACGGTGTGAATATTGGCGGCACGTCCATGCAGGGCCTGCCGACCAACCGACACGGCTTTCCACTACTGGAGCAAGTCGACTTTTTGCCGGGCATGCTGGATATCGAAAACAATGCATTCAGCCGTGGCTCACCCGCCCACGGCACTGAAGATATGGCAGCGGCCTTTGAAAAAATTATCACCCTGCGCGGTGCCGACAGTATTTGCGCCGTAATCATCGAACCCATCGCCGGTGCCGGTGGTATGGTGCCCCCTCCTGTAGGTTACCTACAAAAAGTGCGCGAGCTGTGCGACGAGCATGACATCCTGCTGATATTTGACGAGGTTATTACCGGTTTTGGTCGCACTGGCTCTTCGTTCGCTGCCATAGAATTCGGTGTTACTCCTGACCTTATAACCAGCGCCAAAGCCATAAACGGCGGTACAGTACCTATGGGTGGCGTTTTTGTTAAAGACGAAATTCAGCAGAGTATCTTCGACAATACTCCCACCACCGTTCCTGAATTTTTCCACGGCAATACCTACGCCGGCACACCGGTTGCCGCCGCGGCAGGTTTAGCATCGCTGGACATTTATGAAAACGAAGGATTGTTTACCTGCGGCAGCGAGGAAAAGGGCAAGCATTGGGAAGACGCACTGCATTCACTCAAGGATTTACCCCAGGTAATCGACATCAGAAACTACGGCTTATTAGGTGCTGTTAGTTTTGACCCGAAGGAACTTCCCGCCAAGGCCCTGGGCGCCAAAATCCACCAGCGCTGTTATGAAAATGGCCTGCTGTGTCGCGCGGTGGGTGACCACATGGTGATGTCTCCCCCACTTTCAATCAGCCTGGAAGAAATTGACTTGTTTATAGAGCTCTTTCGAAAAAGTGTTCAGGAGGTACTTGGCTAGGTTACGGGTACGGGTACGGGTACGGGTACGGGTACGGGTGCAGGCGCCAGTTTAAAAGTCGATTTTGCCACGAAGGGTTTTCAGTCGCCCGTGCTTGGTTTTTGTTTCCATACGCCGCTTCTGGGAACCCTTGGTAGGTTTTGTGGGCCGGCGTTTTTTTTGCGTGACCGCCGCGCCCTTTATTAGCCCCTGAAGACGACTCAGGGCCTCTTCGCGATTTTTTTCCTGGGAACGAAACTGCTGCGCCTTGATAACAACAACACCTTCTTTCGAAATACGCTGATCGCTTAACTGCAGCAACCGCTCTTTATAAAAAGCCGGAAGCGAAGAAGCCTTGATATCAAACCGCAGGTGAATGGCCGTAGATACTTTGTTGACGTTCTGGCCACCCGCACCCTGCGCACGGATCGCCTGTATGTCGATTTCCCGTTCGGGAATAACTACGTTGTTAGAAATGAACAGCATAAAAGGGCTTGTATTACAGCAGCGTCCGGTCCAGCGCGGCCTGCCAGGAACTCATGCGCTTGCGCCGGGCGGAGGCTGACATCTTTACACTAAATTCTCGCTCTGATTTCCAGATGGATCGCAATTCTTGCGGGCTCTGCCAGAGACCGACGCCCAAGCCAGCAAGATAACAGGCCCCCGCAACGGTGGTCTCAATCACTTCCGGACGAATCAATTTACGCCCCAGAACATTGGCCTGGATTTGCATCAGTAGATTATTGGCAGCCGCGCCACCATCCACTCTCAGGGGTTTCATTCGCTTGCCCAAATCCTGTTCCATAGCGCGCAGGATATCCACATTCTGCAGCGCCATTGCATCCAGCGTCGCTCGCGCGATATGTGCTTTGGTTGTGCCCCGGGTTAAGCCACTGAACGTACCTCTTGCGTCGGGCGCCCAATGCGGAGCGCCAAGGCCCGTGAGCGCCGGCACAAATTCAACGCCCTCGTGATCATCAACTTGTGAAGCAAGTGATTCGATATCTGGCGCCTGCTTGATCAACTGCAGCCCATCGCGCAGCCACTGTACGGCTGCTCCACAGATAAACGCGCCACCTTCAAGCGCATACACCGGCGGGGTATTTTCTCCCAGCTGCCATGCGACTGTCGTCAGCAGGCCAGCCTTTGACTGTAAAATTTTACTGCCAGTATTCATCAAAATAAATGAACCGGTGCCAAAGGTGCACTTGGCTTCTCCCGAGCCGAAACAGGTCTGGCCAAACATTGCCGCCTGTTGGTCACCCGCCACTCCCGCGATGGGGATTCCGTCGGGCAGACCTTTCACCCCCTGAGTGTGACCAAGAATGCCGCTTGAGGGCACGATATCGGGTAATATTTTTGCCGGAACTTCAAAAATATCCAGAAGTTTCTTGTCCCAGCTGACACTCTTTAGATTCATGAGTGACGTTCGTGATGCGTTTGATACATCGCTTACATGTACAGCACCGCTTGTCAGCTGCCAGATTAAATAGCTGTCTATTGTTCCCGCAGCGACCCGATCTTGCTTCAATAACGGTGTAATGCCTTTGGTGTTGTGTAACAGCCAGCGAAATTTACTGGCCGAAAAATAAGGGTCTAATACCAGTCCCGACCTGCGCTTTACTTGCGCCTCATGTCCGGCTGCTTTTAGGGATTCACAAAAATCTGTTGTGCGCCGACACTGCCAGACGATGGCATTGTTCAGCGGTTCGCCAGTGCGCTTGTCCCACAGCAGGGATGTCTCGCGCTGGTTAGTGATACCAATGGCAACAATATCCGCTGGTTTACAAATTTTCTTTCGAAAAACCGCGCGAATCCCCTTCTCCACTGATTGCCAAATATCAGTTGGCCTGTGTTCAACCCAACCCGGCTTTGGGTAGATCTGGGGAAACTCGTAATTAACACTTGCGCGAACGCGGCCCCGCTCATCCATCAACGCAACGGTACTACCAGTAGTACCCTGATCAATGGCTAAGACGAAGCCGCTCAATACTACTCTCCGTAACCTGCTACGGCCTTGATCTCAAGATAGTCGGTAAAGCCGTGAGAGCCCCACTCCCTACCATTACCCGATTGCTTGAAGCCGCCAAAAGGTACATCAAACCCACCGGAGGCACCGTTAATGTTCAAGTTGCCCGCGCGAATCTGCGAAGCCACTTTGCGAGCGTGATCAATATCACCACTTTGCACATAACCGGCCAAGCCATAAGGCGTGTCGTTGGCTATTCGAATGGCTTCTTCTTCGGTCTCGTAGGGAATCATGACCAGTACCGGGCCAAAGATTTCTTGGGCAGCAACAGTCATTTCATTGTTAACCTCTGAAAACACTGTAGGTCTGATGAAGTAGCCTTTGTCGATACCATCGGGACGGCCTGTGCCGCCTGTAACGAGTTTGGCACCCTCATCAATACCAGCCTGAATAAGACCCTGGATTTTGTTGTACTGAACTTCAGAAACAACAGGCCCCATCGTTGTGCCTTCCGCAGCGGGATCACCTACCACAACTGACTCAGTAGCTTTGGCAGCAATCGCTTCGGCTTCGGCAAGCTTGGCGGCAGGAACCAACATACGAGACGGCGCATTACAGGACTGGCCAGTATTCTGATACATATGCATCAAACCACCGGTTACCGCAGTTTCCAGGTCTGCATCATCGAGGATGATATTCGGTGACTTGCCACCGAGCTCCTGGGTGACGCGCTTGACCGTTGGCGCGGCGTTTTGCGCAACCAGTGATCCAGCACGAGTAGAGCCTGTGAAAGACATCATGTCTACATCAGGGTGGCCAGATAGCGCTGTGCCAACACCAGGCCCGTCGCCATTTATCATGTTAAATACACCGGCAGGTACGCCTGCCTCATGCATAATTTGGGAAAAGATGTAGGCCGACAGAGGCGCTACTTCACTGGGTTTAAGAACCATGGTGCAACCCACAGCCAGCGCCGGTGCTACTTTACAGCTGATCTGATTTACCGGCCAGTTCCAGGGTGTAATCAGCCCGCAAACGCCGATTGGCTCTTTGAATACACGGTGTGGACCCATGTCTTCTTCAAAAGCGAAATCTTTCAGGATTTTTGCCGCTTCCTGAAGGTGCCCCAGCCCGGTGAACGCCTGTGCTGTGTTCGCCAGGGCCAAAGGAGCGCCCATTTCCTCACGAATAGCTTCGGCCATATCGTTGTAGTACTTCTGATAAACCTCGGCACAGGACTCCAGAAGTTCTATACGCTCAGCGACAGACGTGCGGCTGTATGACGCAAAGGCGGTCTTGGCCGCTGCTACTGCAAGATCAACATCTGCAGCAGAACCCAGGGAAATATGCGCACACACTTCCTCGTTGGCAGGATTGATAACATCCAGATCGTTTGGCGTAACTGGATCTACCCATTCACCGTTAATGTAAAACTGTTTGTATTCGCGCATTATCATTCTCCATTTAGCAAAATAAAACGAGGCGTAAGTGTAGCACTCCCAGCGCTGCTGGGAAGCACTCACATTGAGGTATCCTTAGCTTAGTTTCTGGCCTTGCGATATGCCAGTGGCGTCATGCCTGTCCAGAGCTTGAACGCACGGCTAAAAGCAGGCTCCGTCATGCCCAATTGGCGAGCGATATCTCCCACCTGACAACTATCATGGAGCAACAAGCCAATCGCCCGCTCCCGACGCACCTGTTCTAGCAGAGCACGATAACTACTGCCTTCACTTTGTAACTGGCGGTGCAGTGTGCGACCACTCATATACCAGCGCGCCGCCAGGCTTTTCAAGTCAGGAAATTCGCCACTCTCACCCAGCGCCCGCAACACCCGATCACTGGTCGTGTGATCGAAATCCTGCTTGATAAACCACTCATCTGGCAAGCGCTGCAAATACAACCTCAGTTCTTCACGGGACCTCACAACGGGGGCGCGCAGCCACTCACCGCCGAAGACAATGGCACTTTTTTGATGGACATAGCTGACAGGCCCCGGAAACATTATGCGATATTCGTCGCAATGCAATGTCTCCTTAAATCGAAATTCAGTGCCTATTAATGGCACCCGCTCTCCCACTAACCAATTACAAAAACGGTGCCATATCAGTAACATCAACTCTTCGATGAAGTGATCTGCATCCTTCGCAGGCTCCATCAATATCAGGGAGAGGCGCATTTCTTCTTCGTTGTCCTCCATCCGCCAGTGCATGGATTGCGACGTGAGATTATAAAAACGCATGGAATAACGCAGCGCATCGCCGAGATTGGCACTGCCGACCATCTGTCGCGCCATCAATGCAAAAACGCCAAACCGGTGAGGCACGGCGGCAAAACCCATTAACTCATCGTCGAGTTCGCGCCACACCAGACGTATAAGGGCTCCCAATTGAACCGGAGTGATACGAGTACGGTTATCAGCCAGTAAGCTAGGGCTTAATCTCACGGCCTCCAGCAGTGCAGACTCATCAACCCCGAGCAGTAGAGCCCGGGCGATAATCACCCGTGCAAAGTGCGCACTAATATCTGGTCGATGAAGGGGGTTTAGTGGCATAAACAGGCAATTAATAGCGAAACATTAACCGATATATACCTCAAGACCGAAATTATGGCTAGCAAATTGTCACTTAGGATCAATAAATGGCTATTAGAATCATTGCCTATGCGCATGAGAGCGCGCAGACTATCGCTCGCAAATATTAGCCACCGCATTATGGAGACCACAAAGCTATGGATAATGAAGAACTGACATTGTTCCGGGATATGGCACGACGCGCATTTGAGCAGGAAATTTCACCACATTTTGAACAGTGGGAAGAAGATCACTTGGTTCCCCGTTCGTTTTGGAACACGCTCGGTGAAGCTGGCCTGTTGTGTGCTGACATGCCCGAAGAGTTTGGTGCCGCCGGAACAACTCCTCATGTGACTCTGGCCATGATCGAAGAGCTGTCCCGCATGGGCTTTGGTGGTATAGCCACCGGCTACGGGATTCATTGCAATATTGTAGCGCCCTATATTCAGCATTTCGGATCTGAGGAACAAAAGGAGCAGTGGCTTCCCAAAATGGTCAGCGGCGAAGCTGTAGGTGCGCTGGCAATGACTGAACCGGGCGCCGGTTCTGACGTGCAGGGCATCCGTACGAATGCCGTTAAAGATGGCGATGACTGGATACTGAATGGCTCCAAAATCTTCATCACCAACGGCTACCATGCCGATCTGGTTATCGTGGCGGCCATTACTGATCCAGGCAAAGGCGCCAAAGGCACCACCTTGTTTTTAGTCGACACCAGCCTGCCCGGTTTCGAAAAAGGCAAAAAGCTCGAGAAGATAGGTCAGCACACCTCCGACACAGCCGAGCTTTTCTTTCAGGATATTCGGTTGCCGGAATCTGCGGTACTGGGCGAACTCAACAAAGGTTTTGTCATCATGATGACCGAGCTGCCTCGCGAGCGCCTCGGAATTGCTGCACAGGGTATTGCCGCAGCCGAGGGTGCACTGGATATTACGATTGATTATGTGCTGGAACGCAAAGCGTTTGGCCAGACCATATCGAGCTTTCAAAACACCCGCTTCAAGCTGGCCGAAGTGAAAACCGAAATTTCACTTAACCGGGCCTTCTATGAAAAGTGCGCCGATCAGTACGAACGCGGCGAACTGTCCGCAGACGATGCGGCCATGCTCAAGTATGCTGCGACCGAAATGCAGTGCAAAGTGATTGACGACTGCCTGCAGCTATTTGGCGGTTACGGTTATACAGCTGAGTATCCAATTTCGCGATTCTATACCGACTCTCGAATTCAACGGATATACGGCGGCACCTCCGAGATCATGCGCGAGCTGGTTGCCCGGTCTATCCTGGGCCGCTGATACCCTCAGTTACTGGAGTAGTTCGCCCCGTGCTACCGCACGTCGCTAACGCACGTCGCTAACGCACGTCGCCGACCAGCTCCAGAACTGACAGTACAAAAAACCCAGCGGTTACAGTAACAATCGAGAACAAAGTCGTTAGAACGATGACATTGGCTGCCAAACGTTCGTCGCCTCTGGCGGCGACCACCATAATAAAACTGGCGGCCGCTACCGGCGATGCCAGCAGCAGGAACAAGACACCCAGTGGGGCTCCCTCCACACCCAATAACAATGCAATCACCACGCCCAGCGCCGGGGAAAGACACAAGCGCCAGGCCATGGCTTCCCAGGTTAAGGCTGCAGAGTTCCGCAGACTATCCAGATTCATCGACCCGCCAATGCACAACAGTGCCAGTGGCATGTAATAGGTTGAAATACCCCAGGCTGCCGTTTTAACCAACTCGGGAACCGGCCATTGAATCAAGGCAACGATAACCCCAAGCCCAATACCAACCAATAAGGGGTTGCGCAACATTCCCAGCAATAACCCACCGATAGTACGAGACCCACCCAGAGTGTTATTTAACACCACGACCGCGAGAATATTGTAAAGGGCTGTCATCACGGCTATGGGCAGTGCCGCCAGACTGACCCCAAGGTCACCATAAGCAGAAATACACAGCGCGACACCGACGATTGCCAGATTCGAACGGAAAGTGGCCTGAACAAAAACGCCGAGTTGCAAGCGGGGAATATTTTTCCAACGGCCGTAGATCCAGGCGCCGCCAAAAACCACCAGCGTGGCGATGATTCCAGCTAATACGTAAGAAGTATCGCCTAGGGCGTAATAGTCGACACTGCCGGCGCTGGCAAACAGTAACACCGGCAGCGCAAACTGGAAGGCAATGCGCGAGACAGCATTGATAACGGTTTCGGTGAGTATGCCCAGACGCCTGGCGATTACCCCCAGCATGACCCAAGCAAACGTGGGCCCGGAGACAGATAGAGACGTCTTTAGAAGGTCAAGAAGTTCGGCGAGATCTGGAATAGAGGGAACTGCCCATCATGGTAGGGCCGCCATTATGACAGCTCTGTCAGGGTTTCGCCCAGAGCTGTCAACAAACTGTCGATCTCCCCTTTTTCGATCACAAATGGCAGGCCCAGCTGAATCGTATCGCCACCGTAGCGTACATAAAAACCCTTCTCCCACATTTTCATGCCGATCTCATAGGGGCGCCGGGCAGGTTCGCCCTCGTAGGGCTGTATCTGCAATGCCCCGGCAAAACCGTAATTGCGGATATCAGCAACAAACGGCCGCCCCTTCAATTCATGCAAACCCGCTTCAAAATAGGGGGCCAACTGCGCCACACGCTCAGGGAGTTTTTCGTTTTCAAGAATATCCAAGGTGGCAATGCCAGCGGCACAGGCCACCGGATGTGCAGAATAGGTATACCCGTGCGGAAATTCCAACATATAGTCTGGCCCGCCCTGTTGCATAAAGGTCTGGTAGATCTCGTTGCTGGCGACAACTGCACCCATGGGAATTGCGCCATTGGTAATTTGTTTGGCCACGTTCATGATGTCCGGTACTACCCCAAAAGCGTCGGAGCCAGTCATCGCGCCACAGCGGCCAAACGCTGTAATCACCTCGTCGAAAATCAGCAGGATATCGTTGGCGGTGCAGATATCGCGTAACCGCTGCAGGTAGCCTGCCGGAGGCGGAATCACACCGGCAGAGCCGGCCATGGGCTCAACAATTACCGCGGCGATATTAGAGGCATCGTGCAGTGCA
>JBALVT010000043.1:0-23713 GCA_036961345.1 Halioglobus sp. | reverse complement strand
ACACCGGCAAAACCCTGTTGCGCCAACAACATCGATCCCACCACCGCGAAAGAAATTTTTGCTTTTATCATCCTCAAACCTTCCCTAATTCGACGGTGCAATACACGCCTGTCGTCAATAGAAAGCATTTTTCGCACCACTAATAATATAAACGATATAAAACAGAAGCTTACAAAAAATACACAGAATCCGCACAAAGAAAATCCAGCTATTGTAAAATTTTTCGACATTTCCCCAGGCACGAGGCTGAATGCCCCCAAGCCATTCCCAACGGGAATTCACTGTACAAATATTATTCACTTCTATTCGATTTTGAGCCAGTGCAAACTGATCCCATTAGCGGAGAATATAACCTTGGAAGCCTGGATAAGTTTTACAATTTTTGCCGCCTTTATGCAGGCGATACGCACCGCTGGCCAAAAGAGAATGGCCAGTGAGCTAAGCCCTATGGGCACCACGCTTGTTCGCTATCTATTTGGGCTGCCCTTCGCAGTGGTCTATCTGATACTGGTTATACCCGACCAAACGGCGAGGCTCATCACATCGAGCATCGCCAATCGCGAGTTTGTCATTTATGCAAGCCTGGCTGGTGTTGCCCAAATTCTAGCAACCATGTGGCTTATTAAGCTATTTGCCTATCGCAACTTCACTGTCGGCACCATTTTCTCCAAAACTGAAGCGATTCAAGCAGCCATTTTTGGTGCGATATTCTTTTCGGCGGTGCTGTCGCAACTGGCATGGCTGGCAGTACTGATTGGTGCGGTGGGAGTCCTTATTCTAAGCCTACCGGATCGGCAACAGCGAGTCGAAATACCCAGTGTTGTTTACGGCCTGTTATCCGGCTGTAGCTTCGCACTAACCGCCTTGTGGATTCGGAGTGCAAGCTTGAGTTTACACGGCGAGTTCCTGCAAAACGCAGCGCTCACTCTTGTCTACATGGTGAGCATTCAAACCGTGCTATGTTTAATCTATGTGATTGTAAAAGAGCGCGAGCAGCTGCCACTACTGATTAAACGTTGGCATTTGGGGTTATTCGTAGGTGCTACCAGTGCACTGGGATCAATCGGCTGGTACACCGCTTTAACCTATCAGGACGCCGCCCTGGTAAGGTCTTTGGGGCAAATTGAAATACTGTTTACGCTGGCGATTACCTATTTATTTTTTGGTGAAAAGGTAACACCCAGGGAGTACCTGGGCATCGGGGCGATCATTACAAGTGTGTTAATCCTGCTATTGCTTGTTTGACACTTTCACACACATCAATCCGCAACGGGGTGATAGGGGCACACCGGCTTTACCCCATGCCATACGGACAGTGACATATCCTCTGGCTCCTCGTTCGGGCCGCCAGTTCGAGATTTAAAGGAGCCGTCCATTATGGTTAATTTCATCAACGCCGTGGCCTTACGCTCCTGGGTATTTGGCGGGCGCACCGCCTCCCAGCGCCCGGCCTCTAGCTGGTTAATCGCCGTAGCAAAAGCGCTATCAAAACCTGCAGGATCGGTTACGCGCTCGCCCTTGCAATACAACACAGCGGAGCGGTAATTGGCACTGTGATGATACGCTGATTTCGAAAATACCCATTCGCTGCATTCAGCCACAGAGATACAAACCTCCGCCCCGGACTCCAACAACTTCTGTAGTCGACTCTTGTTCATCGTATGTAAATACAGGTAGTCCCCAACTCTCCAAAGGGTCATGGGAATAACAAACACCTGCCCATTTTCAATAAACCCGATATGCCCCAACTTCAGATCATCCACCAGGCGATAGACATCCTCGCGACTGTAGCTGGCACGCTGCTTTACTCGCCGCACAGTACTGCGCGGTAATCTGTCCAAATCCTCAATGTCTTGCCCCGGGATATCTGTCACTTTAAAACTCCTATTTTGCCCCAACCCACCGAGCCCGCCCCTGTATCAACAGGCAAAAACTGGCCATCCATAAGAGTAATGCTATATGATATTGGTACCATAGTAAGATCCAATTTTTATATATAGATGGTGCCAATATGGACATACCCTCCCTATTCAATTTCACAGTTGCCAAGGATCTCCCCCTGCAGCCACAGCTCTACCAACAACTGGTTAATGAAATTAACAGGGGCACCTGGCAGCCCGGTTCACGGCTTCCGCCATCACGCCATATAGCCCTGGAATTGAACATCAGCCGAAATACGGTGGCAGCAGTGTTCGAACAACTGGTAGCAGAGGGATTTATAGTGAGCCGTCAGGGCAGCGGGGTTTATGTTAACGATGAGCTCCCGCCAACGGACCAACGCTTAACGGAATTGCGCTGGACGCGCCAGAGCAACCTCCCTTCCCTATCAGCTTATGGCCAGCGTCTTCGCACCCAGGGGACTTCTGGAAGCCAGCCACCACTACCTTTCAGTATGGGTATACCTGACCTTGCCGCATTCCCAACTAAAATCTGGGCGCAAATTCAGCGCCGACATCAGGATAGACGCCACCTGCTGGGCTATGACGGTTATCAGGGATATGCACCTCTACGCAATGCGCTTTCCACCTATCTCCGAGTATCCCGGCACGTGCGATGCACGCCAGAACAAATAGTAATTACCCATGGTACCCAACAGGCTATTTCCCTGTGTGCGCAGGTATTACTCAATAGCGGCGACGATGTGCTGGTGGAGAATCCCGGTTACATTCGTGCTCGTAGGGCCTTTGCAGCCAGAGACGCCAAGCTGATACCTGTAGAGGTATCCCCCGAAGGATTAACTACCGCAGCATTGCCCACAGCACACCCCGCCCAGCTTATGTATGTCACACCAACACATCACTACCCCCTGGGCGGCATCATGAGCGCTGCGGAGCGATTAAAAATACTCGACTGGGCAGCGGCCAATAACACCTGGTTAATCGAGGATGACTACGACAGCGAGTTCCATTTTTCCGGTAAGCCAATCGCGGCGCTACAGGGAATGGCCCTGGAAACGCCAGTGTTGTACATGGGCAGCTTCAGCAAAACCCTATTTCCAGCTCTCCGTCTGGGTTATCTGGTATTACCCACCTCATTGGTAGAGCCCTTTGCGCTGGCCAAAAGCTACGAGTCGGGGGAATCCCCTCTTCTGTCTCAGGCGACGACCACCGACTTTATTCAAGAGGGACATTTCGTGCGACACCTGAGGCGCATGCGTCAGATTTATCAACAAAAATGGCTGCACATGTCCGAACTGATAAATCTACACCTTAAAACCCTCGCGACTCCGGTTGCAGAAAGTGCAGGAATGCACATCGCCCTGATGATAGAAGATATCGATGATGTGACATTGGCTCATGAACTAACAGAAGCTGGATTCGGCGGTTCCGCCCTATCCAGCTACTACGTCGGCGAAAACGCCAAAACCGGCCTGGTGCTGGGTTTTTCCAATAGTCAGGAAAAGGAGCGCATTAAGGGCATAAAAATGCTAAAAAAGCTTATTGGCAAGCACCGCCTAACCGTATGAAGTCCGTGTGCTAACATGTTCCGCTGAATATATATGAGGTCTGCAAATGTATCGCGCAACTCTTCCACTCGTTTTTTGTTTCTTAGCCGTTGGCGCTTTTGCGCAAGACCAAAACGATGCCACGACAGCAGAATCGCAAAGACGAAAGGCCCTTCTGAAAGAATTTGTAGTGCAAGACCGGGGAGAAGTGACGGCTATCGAACCTTCTTCCAAGAACGATGGCAGTGTAGTCATTGGCTACGCCTCCGGCGCAGTGTTGATTTGTTATGACAATCAGAATTGCAAAGAATTTGGCAGTACGCCCAACACACCCGTCCAACAGATTGCAGTCTCCAAGAACGGTGAGTCAGAGATTATCTGGGTTACGTATCGACAAGGCGCCATCTACCGATGCGCTTCCGACCTGTGTACAAAAAACCTCTGGAATAATGCGCAGTAAGAACTGTCGTAATCTGAAAAACACCTTCTTTTTAATTTTGGGTGCGAAAA
The DNA here is from genome assembly GCA_036961345.1 of Halioglobus sp. GTDB lineage: Bacteria > Pseudomonadota > Gammaproteobacteria > Pseudomonadales > Halieaceae > JBALVT01. The sequence continues at coordinate 19,758 of JBALVT010000043.1, read as the reverse complement.
CGACTTACTCGAACCAAATTAATTTTCAGTACGCACTGTTGGAAGATAGAAAATGACGCTAGATGACTTAAGTAGCATGGCAGAAATCACGGGAGCTATAGCCACCGTGCTCACACTCGCATACCTGGCAATTCAGGTTCGCCAGAATAGTACGCAACTGCAGGAAGCAACCCGCATTGCCAAAATATCTTCTCTGGACCATACGGTAGAAATGTTCTCTCGGTTTCGCGAAATGCTCACGGAACCGCGCAATTCTGAACTCTATGTTCGCGGACTTGATTCGTTTACGTCTCTTAGTTCTGCGGAACAAGTGCAGTTTCGAGCAATAATTGAAGAGTATGTTTTCGCCTATCATGGTATGTACGTACGCTATGTTCACGGCGACCTGGATGAACCGACCTGGATTCGCCGCCTACCCGTCGTGGCTTCAATTCTGGACCAAACAGGCGGCCGGGAGTGGTGGGAATCTCGAAAAGCTATTTTTCCTGAAGATTTTGTTACCACCCTGGAAATGTATGCTCGTTCCAACCCCGCTAAATAGGCCCTATTAATCTCACATCGTGGGCTTTGCACTCGTAGGGATGCCTAATTGATTTTGCGGTCACGGGGTGAGCCCGGGGCTTTAATTCGAGGAGAACCACATGATAGTAGGTTTGCACCACGTCGCAATCGGCGTTAGCGATTTCGATAAAGCCCTTAAATTCTATACCGAAGGCCTGGGCTTTGAGATTGTTCAGCAGAGCGAATTTGACAACGATGCGGCCGCCAATGAAGCCATCGGCCTCGACGCCATAAAAGCGAAAATGGCGATGTTAAAGGCGCCCAATGCGTTCGTCGAACTGTGGCAGTACCAACATCCCAAGCCCGAAGATTTGCGCTCCAGAGCGTGCGACTACGGTTACCCTCACCTCGCTTTGCAGGTAGACGATATCCAGGCGGAGTATGACCGATTGAAAACCCACGGCATGGAATTCGTTGGCGAGGTGGTGCACTTTGGTGACAATGCGTCGGCGATTTACGGACGTGACCCCTGTGGCAATATCATAGAACTCTACGAAATCAAGGCTGGAGAAATAGCGCAGTTGCGGCGCTATAACCAGGAGGATGCTGGAACTCCCCCCGGTAGACAATAGCGACCAGGTCAGACTCGCTTCAACGCCATCGTCTTGGCGGCGGAGGAATTGGTGCTGGAATTGCTCATTAATATTGTCAGTTCTCACAAGATCGCAAAGAAGGCTGGTATCCCCCCCAGCCTTGGCGATGAGAGTGATGCCCCACCGAGAGACGAGGGTAAATCAAGTCTGCGGGATAATCGCGGGTCCCAGGATGCATTGGGACCACAAATTGTCACACAACTCGTGTTCTTAAGGCTTAAATCCCTTATCATACGGCCTCATAGAAAACCTCAATCCCCTGACAATAAAAGCTAATATTCTTTTGAATCAACCCGTTACACACACGCCAATGATGCAGCAGTTCTTTCGCATCAAAGCCGACCACCCCAACGATCTGGTCTTTTATCGCATGGGTGATTTTTACGAGCTATTCTTCGACGATGCCATAAAGGCTGCCGAATTGATGGACATTACGCTCACAGCGCGCGGCAAATCCGGCGGCGATCCTATCCCGATGTGTGGCATCCCGTATCATGCCGCTGAGGGCTATCTAGCGCGCCTCGTTAAGGCCGGGGTTTCCGTTGCTATCTGTGAACAGGTGGGCGACCCGGCAACCAGTAAAGGGCCTGTAGAACGCAAGGTGATGCGCGTGGTCACCCCCGGAACACTGAGCGACGAAGCGTTGCTGGAAGAGCGCGTGGAACAGTTGTTACTGGCGGTTTCAAAAAAACAGGACAACTACGGACTGGCTTACCTGGACCTAAGCAGCGGGCGTTTCCGCGTTTTGGAAGTTTCCGGTGAGGAAGCCCTTAGCTCAGAACTGCAACGGCTGCGCCCGGCAGAGACACTTTTCCAGGAGTCCATCGGCAATCCGGAAGTGACGGCGCGCAACGGCGCCCGCTCTCAACCCGAATGGGAATTTGACAGCCAAAGTGCCCGACGCGCACTCAACGCCCAGTTTCAAAGCCACGACCTGCAGGGCTTTGGCTGTGATGATCTGGAATTGGCGATTGGCGCTGCCGGCGCTCTGTTGCAATATGTTAAAGATACCCAGCGCGGTAACTTGCCCCACATTCGCAGTATCTCCCACGAAAACCGGGCGGAAAGCGTCATACTGGATGCCGCCACCCGGCGCAATCTCGAAATTGATATCAATCTGTCCGGGGGGGATACCAACACCCTGTTTTCGGTAATGGACAAGGGTGTTACTGCGATGGGGAGTCGCCTACTGCGGCGCTGGCTGCATAGGCCTCTCACACAAGTAAACATATTAGAGGCAAGGCATGGAGCCATTAAAGCCCTGTGCCACAATTATGCCTTCGAAACACTCAGAAATACGCTGAAACCTATCGGGGATATGGAGCGCATACTCACGCGCGTGGCATTGCGCTCTGCCAGACCGCGTGATCTCACCCGCTTGTATAGCTCGCTGGCGGCGCTGCCACTCATGCGCGCTGAGCTGGCGCAAAGCCCGGCTGCGCGACTGGACGAACTAAGCCATCAAACCGGCGATTATCCACAGCTGTGTGAATTATTGGGCAGCGCCATCATCGAAAATCCTCCCGTGGTGATTCGCGATGGCGGTGTCATAGCCCCCGGCTATGACACCGAACTCGACGAGCTGCGACTGATCAGCACCAACGCGGGGGATTATCTCTTAGAGATTGAACGGCGCGAGCGCAAAGCCACCGGTATCAACACACTAAAAGTTGGCTACAATCGGGTGCACGGTTACTACATTGAAATCAGCCGGGCGCAGTCTGACCAGGCGCCTGTTGAATACGTCCGCCGTCAAACTCTCAAAAATGCCGAGCGCTTTATCACTCCCGAACTCAAGGAATTTGAAGACAAGGCCCTGTCGAGTAAAAGCCGGGCACTGAGCCGCGAAAAAGCCCTGTATGAAGCGCTCATTGAGGAACTCAACACACAACTGGCCGAACTGCAGGATACCGCCGCCGCAGTATCGGAAATCGATGTTCTTGCGAACCTGGCCGAGCGCGCTGAAAATCTGAACATGTGTCAGCCCAGCTTCTGTGAAGAGCAGTTATTTGAAGTGGTTCAGGGCAGGCACCTGGTGGTTGAGCAGGTACTCGAAGAGCCATTTATTGCCAACGACACACTACTCAATGGGAAGCGGCGAATGCTGCTCATTACCGGTCCCAATATGGGCGGTAAATCGACCTACATGCGCCAGAATGCGGTGATCGCACTTCTAGCCCATATCGGTAGTTATGTGCCGGCCGCCTCTGTCAAAATGGCCCCAATCGATCGAATTTTTACCCGCATAGGCTCTTCTGATGATTTGGCCAGTGGCCGCTCCACCTTTATGGTGGAGATGACCGAAACCGCCAATATTTTGCACAATGCCACGCCTCGCAGTCTGGTGTTAATGGATGAAGTAGGCAGAGGTACCAGTACTTTCGACGGCCTTAGCCTGGCCTGGGCCACAGCCGTGCAATTGGCTCAAACCGTCAAAGCGTTCACTTTATTCGCCACCCACTACTTTGAGCTCACCACGCTACCACAACAGTGCCCTACTCTAGCCAACGTGCACCTGGATGCCACAGAACATCAGGACCACATTGTGTTTATGCACAACATTCAGGAGGGCCCTGCCAATCGCAGCTTTGGCTTACAAGTGGCTAAATTGGCGGGGGTGCCTGCACCGGTGTTACACGCCGCACAGGAAAAGCTGTCAGAACTTGAACGTGAAGACAATGCCAGTGTGCGCCTACCTGTTGCCACCGCAGCGTCGCCTCAAAACGACCTGTTTGGCTCCAGCGAACCACACCCGGTAATAGATCTCCTGGAAGAACTCGATGTGGATGAACTCACCCCGCGCCAGGCCCTCGAAAAGCTGTACGAACTGAAGTCAAAGGTGGATTGAAAAGCACTTCATTTCTGCACGGACAGCAGGTAAACTATCGCCCCTTAGTTTGTCCCGTTTCTATTTTATCCTGGTTTTAACTCCAGATAGCGTATCAGAGGCCGTTTTAGAATGACGTTTGTTGTTGGTGAACAGTGTATTAAGTGCAAGCACACAGATTGTGTAGAAGTCTGCCCGGTGGATTGCTTTTATGAAGGCCCCAATTTTCTAGTGATTCACCCGGACGAGTGTATTGACTGCGCACTGTGTGAGCCGGAATGCCCGGTAGATGCAATTTATTCGGAGGACGAACTCCCTGAAGACCAACAGGTATTTATGGAGCTCAATGCCGAACTCGCCGAAGTCTGGCCGTGTATCACTGAAATGAAAGAATCACCGGCTGATGCTGAAGAGTGGGAAAACAAGCCCGACAAATTGGCATTACTTGAGCGCTAGCTTTCTGCCCAAATCCAAAAGCCCCGCAATAGACTCTAATGTGGGGCTTTTTTTGTGCCCCATATCAGCTAGACTGACCCTATGACTGAAACCAAAGAATCTTTCTCCATCGACTGGCGAGTTGCCTTCGGACTGGTAGTCACCGTAGCCTGGATTTCCGCTGGTCTGGTCTATCTGTTGGGCATTGTTGGCTGGGGCAACTTCGTACACTTGCCCACCGCCGACATTGGTAGCTTTCTGGAGGGGGCCTTTGCTCCGCTGGCATTTCTTTGGCTTGTTATCGGCCACTTCATGCAGCAAAAGGAAATCACCGCCAACACCAAGGCGATAAACATCCAGGAGCGCAGCGCTCGCCGCCTCGAATTACACTCTCGCAGGGACAGTTATTTCAAACTGCTGAACCTGATACAGGATCAGCTGGGTTCTATTGCAGGCTTCCACTACTACTCCGTAATGGGCCCATCTGGAACCGGCGAGATGACCGGCGAGGAGTTTTCCGAAGGGCGCACGCTTTCAGGCAGCGGCGACCACGCTTACTTTATCCGCTTAATGTCCAGACAGACCTTTGCATTAAGAGCCGATAAAGCCGCAGTTGAAGACTTTTATTTCGGTACTGAAGTTCGCAAAAGGCATACCGAAAATTATGCCCACACCTTCCAAAAATTGCTAAACGCAGCGCTCGAAGTCGACACAGATGAAATGATCAGCGACGCTCTTCTGAAAGGCTCAGCCGCTGGCATGCAATTTCGAATCATCAAGTTTATGCAAGGTGAAGAGAGTTACGGGACAGAACTTTTTGTTTAGTTAGCCGCCCGTTTCGCCCGAGCCAGACTTAATTTCAATATTCCTGAATTTAACGGTTCCTGTTTCATAATGCTGCAAAGCGATAAAACCTGGCGCGGGGTCAGCGCTTTCCATACGCGCCGTGGTTTGTCCATTCACCTTCACAATTAATACCCCGCCTTTCGCGCTTACCTCATAGAGGTTCCAACGACCGATCGTATCGACCTGCGCCAATGGTGGCATCACCTTGAAAACAATGGCACCGGTACGAGCTTCTTGTTTAGGGTGTTTATCCCAGATATTCAGTTCGTAGCAGCTGTCCGGGTGAATATTGTCACGATCTTTACAACGAATAAATATCCCGGAGTTTGTGGTGGCATCAATCCAAAACTCTGTGCTAAGTTCAAAATCTGAATATTCGGTCACCGTTGAAAGATAGCCGCTCCCCGTACCGGATGATTCAATATTGCCTTCATGTACGCTCCAGTGGGCGTCGCCGCTTTTTTGCCAACCTGAGAGACTGGCGCCATCAAACAAGGATACCGTTTGCGTGCAGGCGCTCAGTGCACAAACCGAAAATAGCAAAACGGCGGTTCTGATCATCCTGTTAATTCCCTTTGTAATCAGTAGGATTTTGGTAATCCCAGCTCCCACTCGGCAATAAAGTTCAGAATCATTTCTTTGGAGACCGGTGCGGTCTTCAATAATCGCGCCCCGCTCCATAAATTCATCAAACCCTGCTCCTTGGTAAATGCACTGCCGCCAAGCGTTTCAATTGCTATATCCACGCTGTGGATAGCAGAATCAGCATTGAGTAGTTTACTCATATTGGCAAGGCTGCCCACCTGCGCAGCATCCCATTGCTCGTCAAAAGCCCAGGCCGCTTTAAGCATTAACAACCTGGCGGCTTCATGTTCCGCCTTTGCCGCTGCTAACGGGTGAGCTATACCCTGGTAAGCACCGATAGGAGTGTCGCGGAAAACCTTGCGCTCCTTGGCATACTCGGCGGCCATGTTAATGCAATTGTCAGACATCCCTGAGCACATGGCTGCAGCGAGAATACGTTCCGGGTTCAGGGAATTAAACATCACCAACGCACCCATATCGACCTTGCCAACCACCTGATCTGCCGGCACTTCCACATTGTCGAAAAACAGGGTGTACTGCCCTACCCCCTCGTTAAAGCCAATGGGTAGTGGTTGCTTTTCAAGTCCGGGCGCATCGGTTGGCACTACAAATAAGGTTAAACCGTGGTACTGCCCCATATCCGTTTTCTCGGACTCTTCCTTGGAGGTCGTACGAGCGACCAGCAACATATAATCCGCGATTTCAACGCCGGAAATATAGGTTTTGGAGCCGTTGATAATGAATTTATCACCCTGTGCTTCAGCGCGCGTTTTCATGTTGAAAGAGTTTGTGCCGGCATCTGCTTCGGTAATCGCAAAACAAAATTTGGTCTTGCCAGAAACGATACCGGGTAGGTACTGCTCCTTGATTTTATCAGAGGCATTGCGCGCAAGACAGGCGGCATCCATGCAGGTCACCAACAAGATATTCGGTGATATTCCCAGCGCGGCTATTTTCTCAAACCCAAGAGCCAATGGCAGCAAACCAACACCTGTTCCGCCGTATTCCTCAGGCACCAGAGTACCCAGCAAGCCAACGTCCGCAAAAGCCTGCCAGAGGTCCTCGGGAAATACAGAATTTTCAACCATCTCCCGCAACTCAGTTTTTCGCTCGTTCACCCAGGGCTTCATGGCTTCGCCCACGGCATCGACCAACATGGCATTCTCTTCGCTAAAATTAAAACTCAAACTCATTACAACTCTCCGTAAAACTCATTCTGGATGATTTTCAAAAAATTCCATAATCAATGGATCATCTTGCCGCTCCATATATGCGACAGCCAGCCCTTTGGCAAATCGTTTGGTCCATATATTCTGGTAACCCAATTGTTCAGCTTCAGCGACTTTTTCGTCAAGATTTTCAACAATAAAACGCAGGTGTTGCATGCCCTCTCGCCCGGCATCCAGAAATTCTTTGTGAGGGGTACCACCCGATACCCACTGGATCAGCTCAATTTCTATATCGCCAGACTTGCCAAAGGCGAGCTTTATTTCACTCTCTTCCTGCGTTCCACGGTAGTCAAATACCATGGGGCCTGGATCCATGGTGGTAAAAGGGCCGAACAGGGGTTCGTACAATGCCATTGCCGCAGACATGTCTTTCACGACGAATCCAACCTGATCGCAAGGCGGTAGATTCAGGGCGTGACGTATTTTCTCAGTCATGATGCCTCCAGCACGCCCTCAGGGCCCAAATAAAGTAGGAGCAAAGACTAGTACATTAAATATTTATAATACAGGCACATTAAAACAGGAGGCGCTGTAGTTCAATTAAACGAACAGTACCCACGCGCAGAACCCGCTGGTATTACAGCCAAAGAGAGATATAACCTGAAGGAATTTAACTTGAAAGCGGTGCCGGTAAACCGATTACCCAAAAATTGACTCGCCGCTCAAGCCCTGGGTTTCCATAATGACACGCAGGCGTTTTAAAGCTTCCACCTGAATTTGTCTAACGCGTTCTCGAGTCAGCCCAATTTCACGCCCAACTTCTTCCAGCGTACTACTCTCGTAGCCGCGCAATCCAAAGCGCCGGGACACGACCTCACACTGCTTATCGGAAAGCTCACCCAGCCACGCCGCAATACTTTCCTTAATGTCATTGTCCTGCAGCAGTTGCGAGGGGTCGGAAACATGTGTGTCGGCTATGGTGTCTACCACGGCTCTATCTGAGTCAGGCCCCACCGGTGTATCCATGGAGGTTACTCGTTCGTTCAACTTAAGCAGGCGCTTAACGTCAGCGGCTGGCTTGTCGAGCATCTGGGCGATCTCTTCTGCACTGGGCTCGTGGTCCAGTTGTTGTGTGAGTTGCCGAGCCGCACGGAGGTACACATTGAGTTCTTTCACCACATGAATAGGCAAACGTATAGTGCGGGTCTGGTTCATGATGGCGCGTTCGATTGTTTGTCGAATCCACCAGGTAGCATAGGTAGAAAAACGAAAACCGCGTTCTGGGTCAAACTTCTCCACCGCGCGAATAAGACCAAGATTACCTTCTTCTATAAGATCAAGAAGCGTAAGCCCGCGGTTTATGTAGCGCCTGGAGATTTTCACAACCAACCGCAGGTTGCTCTCTATCATTCTCTGGCGACCCGACTCGTCGCCCGACAGAGCTAAGCGAGAAAAATACTTTTCTTCATCGGCGCTAAGCAGTGGAGAAAAACCAATTTCATTTAAATACAGCTGCGTCGCATCAAGAGACTTTTCAATTTTTCGGGTAGATTTAGCATCGTCAAAAGCTTTTCTAGCTTGAGCTTCCGAGGTTTTTTCAGCTGAATTTTTGTTGCGAGACTGGTCGATTAGGGCAGATTTTGCGGAACGCTGCTGGGTAGACTTAGCTACGTTTTTAGCTTGAAGCCGAGGCGCGCTTTTGCTTGATTTCACTGGTTTTTTTCTATTGCTGTGGTTAACGCCTTTGTTACTTCCTTTGCCTGAAATCCTTTCAGAAGACTTTCCTGGAGCATCCATATCCATGGCCATACCTCATTTCTTCTAATTGAAATACTGAGTGTATTTTCCCGCCGGCCTGACAGGTTAACGCACAGATACACAATAAAACAAGACATGAAGGAAAATATTTATGCCGAGTGGACTTTTCAACGCACAGAGACTGGAACCGGAACCGGAACCGGAATGGCGTAATTGCTGCGATGGGATAGCCGGTACCCGTTATTTCGAGGGTAACAAGCGCTTTGGATCAATGGGTTTGCCCTCTTTGCGAATCTCAAAGTGTAGCTTAACCTTGTCGGTTCCTGAGCTACCCTTGGTGGCTATACGCTGCCCCGCCCTAACCTGGTCTCCCTCGGAAACCAGCAGACGATCATTGTGACCATAGGCACTGAGATAGACTTCATTGTGTTTTACAATCAGCAATTCACCATAGCCCACAATACCGCTGCCAGCGTAAACAACGTTTCCCGCAGCCACTGCGTTGATAGGGTCCCCGAGCTTGCCGTCAATATCTATGCCCTTGTGAACGGTGGAAGAGTAACTGCGAGTAATCCTGCCTGCGGTGGGCCAAAGCCATCGCGTTACCGCTGCGGTAGACACTTTCGGGCTAGCCGGTTTGGAAACAGGCGGCGAACTGGCCTTAACCACCGTGGCGCTCGTCGTCCTGGCGGGCGGCACTGGTTTCGCTGTCGCTGTTTTGGCAGGTACTGAAGAGACGGGCTTTTTAGCTGGCGCCGGCGCTTTTTGACCCAGGTATATTGTCTGCCCTGGATAAATGGTATACGGGGAGGGAATTCTGTTATTGGCCGCTACAGCACGAAAATCCAGCCCGTAACGCCAGGCGATGGAAAACAAGGTATCTCCGCGTTGCACGCTGTAACGTGCAGGAGCAGGTTTGGGCTGTACCCTGCGATCCTCTACCGGAGCGCGATAGCGTTCCCCCCCGCAGGCAACGAGGAAAACACACAACAGACTGTAGAGCACGCATCTGAGCAAAATTTCTCCGCTAACACGTCGCAATGAAAAACCCGAGCCTATACCAGCTCAAGGCGATCCCCTCCCCACTTGAAGTCAATTAACCACACGGCAAAAAAACCGACCACTATCAACAACAAACACAGCAGTAACTGTGGGTCCTGGCCCGTCATAATAAGGTATTCCGAGGGCGATACCGGCATTTGCTGTGCTGGTTTGGGTTGTCCATGACTTCCTGTCACCCATGACAACACTTGCTTCCAGGGCCAAACAACCGTTAGCGACCCGAATAAAAAACCCGTTAACAGAGCCATTGTCACTTCGTGAAAACGGCTTAGCAGCCAGTATAAAATACGTGAAAAGCACATCAAACCTACCGCCGCACCACAGGCGAAAACCACAATAAACACAAGATCCAGCGATTTAAGTGCAGCTAAGACCGTGCCATACATTCCCAGTAGAACCAGTATGAAACTGCCTGAGATGCCCGGCAAAATCATGGCACAGATCGCCAAAAATCCAGACAGAAAAACCATTGGCAAGGTTACGGTAAGCCCCACCTGGGGCGAGAGTGCGATAAAGACAGCAATGCCGACGCCCAGCAATAGACTACAGATACGCGACAGCGACCATCGTTCTATCTGGCGCAGTAGAATTAAAGCTGACGCCAGGATCAGGCCAAAGAAAAAAGCCCACAGGGGCACTGGGTGATTCTCGAGTAGCCAGGACAGAAGCCGCGCCAGGGTTAACACGCTGGTGGCAATACCGAGCACCAGCGCCAACAAAAAAGATCCATCCACGTGGGCCCACGCGGCTCGAATATCTCCGCGCAAAACCAATCTGAGGCAAACCATATCAAACGCGCGCAAACTGCCCAGCAGGCGAGCGTATATACCCGTAATAAAAGCCATGGTGCCACCAGAGACACCGGGTACGATGTCGGCGGCTCCCATCAGGATACCCCGAAGAAAAATACCAAAATTAGACATGTCTTAAGATCCTAGCGAACAGTGCCGGAGCGCAGAGGCACAAAACGCACGGCTTCTACAATCTCTGTTTGAAATCCTTCCGCTGTGCGCACAACAACCTGGAGGTGCTGGGTTTCACCGCCCACCGGAATTATCAGGCGTCCACCCGGAGCGAGTTGCTGCAGTAGACTCTCAGGAATTTGTTCAGGAGCGGCAGTAGTGATAATGCCATCATAGGGGCCTTTCTCCGCCCAGCCCATACCACCATCGGAGTGACGTGTGTGTACATTGTGTAACTTAAGGCGCCGCAATCGTTGCCGCGCCTTGGCCTGCAAGGGTTTAATGCGTTCCACGCTATAGACCCGTGCCACCAGCTGCGCGAGTATCGTAGTCTGGTAACCCGAGCCTGTACCGATTTCCAATACGCGCTCCAGGGGGCCACCAGCGAGCAATAACTCAGTCATTCTGGCTACAATATAGGGCTGGGAAAGTGTCTGCTGGTAGCCGATAGGCAGCGCTGTATCTTCATAGGCTCTATGCGCCATGGCCTCATCCAGAAACATATGTCTGGGCGTTACACGTATGACGTCAAGCACTGCCTTATTGGTAATGCCCTGATCGACCAGGCGCTGTATCAATCGCTCGCGTGTCCGCTGCGATGTCATGCCAATACCGTTAAGGTCGACGCTATTCACTGCCGTTCCCACTCCTCACTTCCCCTTTATATTGCACAAGCTCCGCCAGTACCGCAGTGGCATAACCACCCGGGCCCAGTGAGAACTCCAGTTGTACACTGCCATCATCACAAAACTGCCAGCAAAAGTCATCTGCCATCAAGCGCGCAGCGCGATAACCCAGATCCAGCCCCTGACTCTCGAGAAACTCGCAAATTGTAACGTTCTCGCCCAGGACGCTTAGCTGCTCGCTAGCGACTGCGGGTCCAGACTCGGACTGCCCCCGCCCCCAAAGCGGGAGGCCAGGGTGTAAATCCCCGCGTTTGCTACGATCGATAATATCCGCATCACAGGTTTCGCAACTAAATCGGCTACGTGAGCCCTGGAGCATGCACACATCGCCATCGTGAATCTTGCCCCAGTCCCTGTGGAGAACTCGCTGGGCAAGTAGCTCGTTAAAAATAAACGAGCGCAGTGCAGACAAAAACAGTCCGCGCTTGGTTCGCGTCAGCTTCCGCTTACCACTGAGCATCCAGCTGCGAGCCTGCTGCATAGTTTGCCCATTGCGACCAAATCGCTGCTCACCGAAATAGTTCGGCACCCCCTGCGTGGCAATCCGCTCAAGACGAGATTCCAAATCAGTACGGTCGCCACGCAGGCCCCGTAAAAGCAGTTTGAATCGGTTACCCCGGTGTACACCGCGTCTAAGCTTTCGCGAATGCCGGTTGACGGCAAGAACCGTAACATCTCCGGGCTGCTCCAATTCTTGCCAAATCGGCTCCGGCTTGCCTGCCATGCCCACACTAAACCATTGCCTGGTCACCGCATTGCGATCTTTCATACCGCACAGGCCAATATCTCTTTGCGGAATACCACTCAACCTCGACAAACGCTCCTGCAATTCCAGAGAGTTCAGCTCACGCTTTTGCAAGTGCAGGAACACATGTTCTCCTTCACCTGAACAGTCGAAGCCAAGTTGTTCATGAACGACAAAATCTTCCGGGTGTGTGCGAATAACCGCACTTGCCTGGGGTTCTCCCCATGCCCGGGGCCAGCTGAGATTCATACTGAATCAGCAACCAACAGCACCACCGCATGTGCTGCGATACCCTCACCGCGGCCCGTAAAACCGAGTTTTTCAGTGGTTGTGGCCTTTACATTGACGTTCCCCGGCTCCGTCTCCAAATCCATAGCCAGATTTTCCCGCATGAGAGGTATATGGTCGGCCATCCTCGGCGCTTGCGCGACCAAAGTGCTATCCAGGTTAGCCAGCTTCAAGCCTTGCTCGCGCACCAATGCAAACACTTTACGCAGCAATACACGGCTGTCGACACCGGCATGAACGGGATCAGTATCGGGAAAATGTGTGCCGATATCAGCGGCGGCAATTGCCCCTAGCAAGGCATCGCAGATGGCATGTATAAGAACGTCACCATCTGAGTGCGCCTCCAAACCCAGCTCAAAAGGAATGGTTACACCACCGAGCACGACGGCATCGCCATCGCCAAACCGGTGTACATCATAACCATGACCTATGCGCATGCCACTCCCTCCCCCATTGTTGTCATAAAACTGTATCGTCGCGGCCCAGATAATACTCTGCCAGAGCCAAATCCTCCGGCACCGTGATCTTCAGGTTGCTCGATGATCCGGCGACTAATAGCACCGGATGCCCCGCAATTTCCATAGCAGATGCCTCGTCTGTCACCGTATGACCAGCGGCCTGGGCATCCTCAATAGCGCTCTTTAACAAGCCCAAACGAAACATCTGGGGAGTCTGGGCGCACCAAAGCGCGTCGCGATCGAGTGTCTGAGTTACCTGCCCGTTTTTTGACGCGCGCTTCACCGTATCGACCACCGCGTGTGCAAGAATGCCACCGACATTGTTTGCCATCACCGTCGTCATGAGTGCTTCTATATGCGCCGGAGAAACACAGGGCCGGGCCGCGTCATGCACCAGCACCCAATCTGCAGGAGAGGCTTTTTCAGCCAGAGCACTCAAGGCAGCCAGGACCGACTCGCTGCGGGTTGCCCCGCCATGGGTCAGTTTTACCCGAGAATCGCGCAAACAAGCCATATTTGAATGCCTGCGGTCGTCAGGATGCACGGCAACCACGACTGATTCGATACCTTCGCAACTGAGCAACGCACTCAATGAATGCGCCAGCACGGTACTACCGTGTAGTGGCAAATACTGCTTGGGCAAATCAGCTGCCATACGCTCGCCAATTCCGGCCGCCGGTATGACGCCCCAACAACGATCCGGGGAAGCCGTCACTTGCGCTTTTCCTGCGCCGGAGGACCCTGAGGTGAAAATGTGCCAGCATCCTTTTTATCAACAAACCGGTAGAAAACCTCGCCCTCGCGAATGAGGCCCAGCTCCACGCGTGCCCGTTGTTCAACGCCTTCCAGACCGTTTTGCAACTCGAGCACCTCGCGTTCCAAAATGGCATTGCGGGAGCGTAACTCACGGTTTATTTTGGTTTGCTCGAGCACTTGTTTATCCAGCCTTTGCCGCTCGGCCAAGCTACCTGAGGCAAACCACAAGCGGTACTGAAGAAGTGCCAGTATCAGCAGCAGGACAAGAAGCAACCAGCGCAAGTATCACTTCCTAGCGTTTGAATTCAGCCAGACCGCGGTATGGCGCCCTGCCGGCAAGTTCAGCTTCTATACGCAACAGTCGATTGTATTTTGCGACCCGGTCAGAGCGACACAGTGAACCCGTTTTAATTTGCCCTGCGGCGGTAGCTACAGCCAGATCAGCAATAGTGGTGTCTTCTGTTTCACCAGAGCGATGCGAAATCACAGCGGTATAACCGGCAGCCTTAGCCATGGCGATAGCATCGAGTGTTTCAGACAGCGTGCCAATTTGGTTGAACTTTATCAAAATGGAGTTGCCGACCCCGGTATCGATACCTCGCTTTAAGATTTTGGTATTGGTGACAAATAGATCGTCTCCCACTAACTGAATCTTATCGCCAATCTTGTCAGTGAGGATCTTCCAGCCGTCCCAATCAGACTCATCCAGACCATCCTCGATGGATATAATCGGGTGTTTCGCTGCCAATGCGGCCAGGTAATCGGCAAAGCCTTCACTGCTGAATTGCTTTCCTTCACCACGCAGGTCATATACGCCGTCTTTATAAAATTCGGAGGCCGCACAATCCAGCGCCAGGGTAACGTCTTTGCCCAGTGTGTAACCGGCCAATTGGGTAGCCTCCGCTATAATCTCAAGCGCCGCTTCATTGGACGGTAGATTGGGCGCAAACCCGCCTTCATCACCCACTGCAGTGCTCAAACCACGGCCAGACAGAACCTTTTTCAAACTGTGAAAGATCTCGGCACCGGCTCGCAACCCTTCGGCAAAAGTAGGTGCGGATACCGGCTGCACCATAAACTCCTGAATATCGACATTGTTGTCAGCATGCTCGCCACCATTGATGATATTCATCATCGGTACCGGCATAGAAAACTCACTGGTGCCATTAATATCGGCAATGTGTTGGTATAGCGGCACCTTTCGAGACTGCGCAGCCGCCTTGGCAGCAGCCAGCGACACAGCGAGAATGGCGTTGGCGCCAAATTTCTCTTTGTTTTCGGTACCATCTGCTTGAATCATGGCCGCGTCGAGATCACGCTGCTCAGTGGCATCCATACCCAGCATCAAATCACGGATAGGGCCGTTCACATTTGCGACAGCTTTAAGAACACCTTTACCGAGGTATCGGTCGCCGTCACCATCTCGTAATTCCAGGGCTTCACGAGATCCAGTAGATGCCCCTGAAGGCGCACAGGCTGTCCCAATTTCACCCGAATCAAGTACTACATCCGCCTGCACCGTTGGGTTACCTCGAGAATCCATGATCTCAAAGGCCTGAACATTGGCAATATTACTCATCAAACAAGCTCCATATTATCCATTAAGATTAGTCAGTCTAAATTGCAAAAAATTAGTTTATCGTTAGTTCCGGCAGGTTTTTAACCACGTCATCAACCGCCTTAATGTGAGTCAGAAACGCCTCCAACTGATCCAACGGCAAGGCACTTGGACCATCACACAGAGCATTATCAGGGTCCGGGTGAGCTTCCACGAACAACCCTGCCAAGCCAACTGCCATGCCCGCCCGCCCCAGATCAGGTAGCTGGCCGCGCCGACCACCAGAGGCCGCACCGCCTGGGTCGCGGCACTGCAATGCGTGGGTAACATCAAAAATCAGCGGCACATCGTGGCATGCCTGTTTCATCACGCCAAAGCCGAGCATATCCACGATGAGATTGTCGTAACCAAAATTACTGCCGCGCTCACACAATAAAATACGATCGTTACCGCATTCCTGTATTTTTTCAATGACGTTGTTCATTTGCGATGGGCTGAGAAACTGCGGCTTTTTAACATTGATAACCGCACCGGTCGCCGCCATCGCCACCACCAGATCAGTTTGCCGGGCGAGAAACGCAGGCAGCTGGATGATATCGCATATCTGCGCCGCCGGAGCCGCCTGTTCGGGGGTATGCACATCACTGATAACGGGCACACCGAAATTTGACTTTACCGCCGCCAGAATTTCCAGCCCCTCGTCTAGCCCGGGGCCGCGAAAGGAATGAATCGAGGAGCGATTTGCCTTATCAAATGAGGCCTTGAACACATAGGGGATGTCCAGACGGCGGCAGACATCCACGTAGTGCTCGGCCACTGTAAGCGTAAAATCCAGGCTCTCCAGCACATTGACCCCGCCCAGCAGAACAAAAGGCGCGGAGTTAGAGAAGGATATATCCCCGAGAGAAACGATCTTGTCAGTCACAGTTAAACCTCATGGAGACCAACCTGCGGCCAGCCTACAACAATATGCCCAGATTCAGACCCCGGCGCTATTGCGCGACTGAGCATGTTCAAGAGCCGCCGCAATATAGCCGGTGAATAAGGGATGTCCACCCCTGGGCCGCGATGTAAACTCAGGGTGAAACTGGCACGCCACAAACCAGGGATGCTCGGGTAATTCTATCATTTCTACCAAAGATTTATCTGCTGACCAACCGACAATGTTCATGCCGGCATCTCGCAATTGGTCTACATAATTGTTGTTGACCTCATAGCGATGACGGTGACGCTCCATGATAGTTTCCTGGCCATACAGCTCCCGAACTTTACTGCCTGGGGCAAGATGGCAAGGCTGAGCACCCAGGCGCATAGTGCCCCCGAGGTCGGATGATTCATTGCGCTGCTCGGTCGAGCCGTCCGCATCGAGCCACTCAGTGATAAGCGCGATAATCGGATGCGGCGTTGTCTTATCCATTTCTGTTGAATGCGCGGATTCAAGGCCGCATACATTTCTCGCGTATTCAACCAAAGCTACATGCATACCCAGGCAAATGCCCAGGAAGGGAATATTGTTTTCACGGGCATACTGTACTGTGGATATCTTGCCCTCAACGCCGCGATCACCAAAGCCCCCGGGAACAAGAATGGCGTCTACCCCTTCGAGTACACCGGTACCATTTTTTTCAATGTCCTCAGCTTCTATGTAATCGACAACCACCTTGGCGCGATTCTGCAACCCTGCATGTTGCAGCGATTCATTCAGGGACTTGTAGGCATCGAGCAAATCCATGTATTTGCCAACCATGGCAATACGGACTTCACCCTTGGTTTTATTGAACTGACGATCAATCACTTCGTCCCACTCTGAGAGATCGGCTGGTGGGCAATCAATACCAAATCGTTCTACGACAAAATCGTCCAGTCGCTGATCATGCAACATGCCTGGGATGCGGTAGATAGAGTCTGCATCAAGAAGCGGTATCACAGCACGCTCCTGTACACTGGTGAATAGCGATATTTTGCGGCGGGCGCTCTCTTCGATCTCTACTGCGCAGCGGCACAACAAGATGTCTGG
The DNA here is from genome assembly GCA_036961345.1 of Halioglobus sp. Lineage (GTDB taxonomy): Bacteria > Pseudomonadota > Gammaproteobacteria > Pseudomonadales > Halieaceae > JBALVT01. The sequence continues at coordinate 2,452 of JBALVT010000043.1, read as the reverse complement.
CTGAAGGCCTATTGAGCGAAGCTCTTTGACTGAATGCTGAGTCGGTTTGGTTTTGATTTCGCCGGCGGTGGCGATATAAGGCACCAAGGTAAGATGCATTAACAGAAACCTGGAAGGCCCCATTTCAGATTGCAGTTGGCGCGCTGCCTCCAAAAATGGCAGCCCCTCAATATCGCCCACGGTACCACCGACTTCCACCACCGCAATATCGGCATCTCCGGCGCCCAATATCACCCGTCGTTTAATTTCGTCGGTTATATGGGGTATGACCTGCACAGTGCCACCGAGGTAATCCCCGCGACGCTCTTTACGCAAAACAGAGTTGTACACCCGCCCAGTGGTAAAATTATTGCTGCGACGCATGGTGGTTCGGGTAAAACGCTCGTAGTGCCCGAGGTCCAGGTCAGTCTCGGCGCCATCTTCGGTCACAAAAACTTCGCCGTGCTGAAAGGGGCTCATGGTGCCCGGGTCGATATTGATATAGGGATCGAGCTTAAGCAGGGTCACCTTGATTCCGCGGGCCTCCAGAACTGCTGCCAGGGATGCGGCAGCAATGCCTTTACCCAGAGACGAAACCACACCACCTGTGACGAAAACATATCGCGTCATGAAAAGCCTTTATTTACGCTGTAATTCGGGACTTGCAACACCTGTGAAAGAGCCGATAAAGGGAACTTTACGACCAGTCACGTACTGCAAAAAGATGGGAAATCAGGTTACCAGAAAGCCCCAAAGAGCTCAATCCAAACCAGTAAAAGTATTTCTGCGCCAGTGCAGCTGCCAAAGGGGTAAATTGGTCTGAGTAGCCTGCTGCAAGCGACTGGATTCACACACCCACAAATCACCCACAGCCAACATCTCATCGCCACTGTATACAAGGGGAACACGCTCTCGCCACCAGGGCGGCACAGCCCTTTCCTGAAGAAGTTTTTTGAGTGTTTGACTGTGCGCCCGGCGATGAGGTTTACAGCGCTCTCCACCTGTTCGCCAGGCAATGCTCAAAGCTTCTCCATCCGCTAGCGCAAAACCCTCCACTGCGGCCGGAACAAGAGTGAGAACGCCAACACCTTCAATTACACACTCACCCTCAACACCCAGCGCAAATACCTCCCGAGGCTCAACAGCGGCCTGTTCCGGCAGCAGGTACACTGCGTCGGCATAGCGCTGCATAACATAAGACCCACTATCCATTCTGGGCGAAGCGTCCTCCCCACCCTCGTTCAGCTGCCTGAGGAACTCCTCAAGAACGGCGCGATCGGGCATGGGCAGGCCACGAGATCTCAGCCAGCTACGCAAGCGGATCGCAGCCACATCAGATGCCCCACAAGCCAGTACCTGCTTAGAAACCCCTGGATCACCCAGGGCGCTATAGACTGTGACAGGCACCGGCAATTGATTCTCCAGTGTCTCCAGAGCCGAAGCCATGTGGGCTCCAGCACGGGTCACCGTTTGACGATAGCCGTCCCAACGCTGAGCAAACACAGGCATAATTTGCTGACGCAGAAAGTTTCGATCCAGCGAAACATCCTGATTGGAAGGGTCGTTGATATGAGGCAGTGCGTGATCAGCGGCATAATCACGCAGCGTTTCTTGCGCAACATCCAGCAAAGGTCGCAAAAGGGTACCGGCACCCAGTGAGCGCTCAAAGGGCATACCGGACATGCCCTGCAGGCCAGCACCGCGCATCAACCGCAAAAAGAAAGTTTCCACCTGATCGTCAAGGTGATGCGCCATTAACAAGACATCCCCTTTGACCAAGCCACTTTGGAACACCCCGTAGCGGGCTTCCCGCGCAGCAGCTTCCGCCCCCTGGCCGCTGGATGCTACGCTAACACGATCCACTTGAAATGAGATATTCCAGCGTTTGGCGAGAGCGCCACAATGCGCCTCCCACTCAGGGGCCAAATTTTGCATGCCATGATTGATATGCCAGGCCACCAGCTCGGGCGAATTTTTCCGAGATTTACACCAGGCATCTGTTAGATGCAATAAAACCGTAGAATCCAAACCACCGCTAAAGGCCACCAACAATCGTCCGGTGCCGCCTCCATGATCCGAGGAACATCGGTGCAAAAGGGCTTGGTCAAGTGCAGAAGTCAGGAATGATTGTTCAAGCATGATCTAAACAACCCGGAGGCGAACTACGGCGCCGATGAAAAATCTCAGACCGGCACCGGATTTTTAATTTCCGTAGGACATCAAGCGCGCGTATCGCTTGGCCAACATGTCCTCCAGCGGCAGCTGTTCCAGCGTATCCAACTGATCGATAAGGTAGGCCTTGATTCGATCGGCAGTCAGCTGGGTATCCCGGTGCGCACCACCTAAAGGCTCTTCGATCGTGCCATCAACAATACCCAATTCCAGCAGCACTGAAGATGTCACCCCCATCGCCTCAGCGGCGTCAGGTGCCTTATCGGTAGTTTTCCAGATGATATTGGCACAGCCCTCTGGA
>JBALVT010000042.1:0-23956 GCA_036961345.1 Halioglobus sp. | reverse complement strand
CAAAAGACCATCATGGACACCACCGAAGAAGATTTCATGAAGATAGTTTCCATAAACCAGCTGGGTGTGTTTCTGGGTATGCAGTCTGTTTTTGAAGCCATGAAAGCCAACGGCGGCGGTTCTATCATCAACGTTTCATCGATTGATGGTCTGCAGTCCAAGAACTCGCTGGTTGCCTATTCGTCAACAAAATGGGCAGTGCGTGGCATGACCAAAGCTGCGGCGCTTGAGATGGGCAAATTTGGTATTCGAGTAAACAGCGTTCATCCCGGCGGCATATACACCGCGATGCACGGTTCAGATTTTATTTCCCTGGAAGAAGCTAACAACTTTTATAAATCCCATGCGATTCCCCGCGTGGGCCTGCCAAGAGAAGTCGCGGCCTTGAGCGCCTTCCTGGCTTCTGATGAAGCATCGTATACGACGGGCACCGAGTTTGTGGCCGACGGCGGCTGGAGTGCAGGCTTGGTCACCGATTCACTACCACAGCTTTAAATTTTTCACGTACCGGGGGCAGTATGAGAGTTTTACGGGCATCCTTGCTCTGTCTTACGCTCGTTCTGTCCGGCTGCGATAGGCTGGAATTTGAGGCCTTAAAGTTATATTTGCACTTCAATCAGAATTTGAAAATTGAAGACGGCAAACACTATTTTGAGTCAGGCGAGGGAGTCTATTCAGTATCAGCTGTCTATGAGGGGCTGGAATTCCCCTGGGATATGGCGTTCCTCAGCGAAAGTGAAATACTAGTTACGGAGAAGCCGGGAAGACTGACGAAAATTGATTTAGATACACGCGAGACACAGTCAATATCGGGAGTTCCAGTTGTGTCCTTCAGCGGTCAGGGGGGGCTACTTGGTATTGCGCTGCACCCCAATTTCCAAGTGAATCAATTGATCTATCTATCCTATACCGCTTCAGTGGAGTCCGGTGAAAACCAGATACAACTCCTCAAAGCAAGGTTAGTGGATAATATGCTGTTGGACCCCGAGATTATTTTTCGCGCCCTCCCTGTAGTCGAAGGATTGAGCAATCTAGGCGGCGCACTGGCTATAGACCCTATAGGCAGCATCTATCTTTCGGTCGGTGAGCATCAGAGCAGAGATAATTTGCAGAGTAGGAGATCACACTTAGGTACGATTATCCGATTGAATGACGACGGGTCGATACCCGGTGATAACCCCTTTGTACAACACACCAACTCATATCCTGAAATCTATTCCTATGGACATCGGAACCCCCAGGGGATGACGATTGATCCTACGAACAATAGCTTATGGGCGGTAGAGCATGGTCCCAAGGGGGGCGACGAACTCAATGTCATTCGAGCTGGGAAAAATTACGGCTGGCCAATGGTGTCCTATGGAACGGAGTATGACGGCTCAGCTTTCGCTCACACAGGCCCGGAAGGCATGTTCGAGGAGCCTTTGGTCTACTACAAACAGAGTATTGCCCCTGCCGGCCTCTTGTTTTATTCGGGAGAGAAGTATCCCGACTGGAAAGACCACTTTCTAATTGGGTCCCTCATCGGAACGCATGTGAACCTTGTAGGGCTAAAGCACGGCGCAATCGAAAAGGAGCGGCTGTTGGGTGATTTGAAAATGCGAATTCGTGGCTTGAGGCTTTCGCCTGAAGGGCACATAACTATTTTGACTGAAAATGGCATAATTCTGAGAGTCGAAAAAGAGGGCTGAATTCGGTCCCGTAAAGTACGCTGGTACGTCGCTAACTCCCGAGGCTACAGCGACAGAACCTTGAACTGGCTTTAAGTGGTGTAATCGATTACATTACTGTCATTGAGAGACTGGATTCAAACGATGACAAAAATCCGAATGGGTATGGTTGGCGGCGGTGAGGGCGCTTTTATCGGCGAGGTACATCGCATGGCAGCGGCACTGGATGGCGAAATTGAACTGGTATGCGGCGCTTTTAGTAGCGACGCCAAACGCTCAGCGCGTTCCGGGGCGGCACTGCATCTTCCCGGTGAGCGGGTTTACGCGGATTACCACACAATGATGGCCTCCGAGGCGGCGCTACCGGAAGAGCAGCGTATGCAGTTTGTTGCCATTGTGACACCAAATCATATGCACTTTCCGGTGGCTAAGGCTGCTTTGGCAGCTGGTTTCCACGTGATGTCTGACAAACCCGCCACGCTCGATTTGGCGCAGGCACTGCTGCTGCGCACTTTAGTTGAGCAAAGTGGTTTGCTGTACGGCCTAACACATACATACACGGGCTATCCGCTGGTTAAAGAGGCGCGCGAACGTGTATCGGCAGGTGACCTTGGCAATATTCGCAAGGTCGTGGTGGAGTATCCACAGGGCTGGCTGGCTGAACGTCTCGAGGATGCAGACAACAAACAGGCCGCCTGGCGGCTGGATCCGTTAAAAGCCGGTATAAGCAGTTGTATAGGTGATATTGGTGTGCACGCTGCAAATTTGGCTGAGTATGTTACAGGTCTAAAAATCACCGAAGTCTGTGCTGATCTTACGGCGTTTGTCAGCGGTCGCGAGCTGGATGATGACGGGTCGATTTTATTGCGGTTCAGCAATGGCGCAAAAGGCGTCCTGATGGCCAGCCAGATCAGCGTAGGCGAGGAAAATGGTATTGGTATCCGTGTTTACGGGGACACTGCAGGGCTGGAGTGGCAGCAATCCGATCCCAACAGCCTCAAACTGAAACGGCCTGACCGTCCCATCGAAACCCTGCGTACTGGCGGTGATTATTTGGGCGAATTGGCCAGTGCCAATACCCGCACACCTATGGGGCATCCGGAAGGCTATTTGGAAGCTTTTGCCAATATCTACATGGCATTTGCGGGTCAAATTCGTGCCAGAGAGGCGGGCGAAGCACTGGATGCTCGGGCCTCAGACTGCCCCGGTATCATGGAGGCCGTGCGTGGCATGACTTTTATAGAACTGGCCGTTGCAGCCAGCGCTAGCGAGATCAAATGGCACACATTTCCAGAGCACTAAATCATTTAGGGAGCGAGATATTATGTCCAAGATGAAAGGCCCCGCCATTTTTCTTGCCCAGTTTGCAGGTACCGAGGCACCGTTCGACAGTTTGGCCAATATTTCAAAGTGGGCCGGCGATTTGGGCTACAAGGGTATCCAGGTACCCACCCAGGGCCTGATGGACCTGGAGAAGGCTGCCACAAGCAAAGATTACTGCGATGAGCTCAAGGGCATTTGTGCCGAAGGTGGTGTTGAAATTTCAGAGCTGTCTACGCACTTGCAGGGGCAATTGGTCGCCGTGCACCCGGCGTATGACGAACAGTTTGACGCCTTTGCTCCCCCGGCGTGTCGCGGCAATCCCAAAGCTCGGCAGGAGTGGGCGGTACAGCAATTAATATTGGCCGCGAAGGCCAGCCAAAATTTGGGTCTGAATGCCCACGCCACATTTTCCGGTGCCTTGCTGTGGCACACGATGTACCCCTGGCCACAGCGGCCCGAGGGTCTTGTCGAGGCGGGTTTTCGAGAGCTGGCCGACCGCTGGCTGCCAATTTTAAATGCATTCGACGCAGCGGGTGTGGACTTGTGTTATGAAATTCATCCGGGAGAAGACCTGCACGATGGCGTAACATTTGAACGCTTTTTAGAGGCTACAGGTAATCATGGCCGCTGCCATATCCTCTATGATCCCAGCCATTTTGTTTTGCAGCAGCTCGACTACCTGCAATTTATTGATATTTACCATGAACGCATAAAAATGTTTCATGTGAAGGACGCCGAGTTTAACCCCAATGGTCGCAGTGGTATCTATGGCGGCTACCAGGGCTGGAAAGACCGTCCGGGGCGGTTCCGATCCCTGGGTGATGGGCAGGTGGATTTCGGCGGAATCTTTAGCCAGTTTGCGAAATATGATTTCGAGGGCTGGGCCGTCCTCGAATGGGAGTGTTGCCTGAAACACCCTGAAGATGGAGCCCGGGAAGGCGCTCCGTTTATAGAGCGGCATATAATAAGAACCACGGACCGGGCCTTTGATGATTTTGCCAGCGGTCAAACTGACAAGGCGGCGAATCGACGTATACTTGGGCTTTAGTCCTGGGTTTGATCGATAAAAATAATTCCCGATGGAGAGCAATCAATGACCGATAAGCAATTGGACCGCAAGCGCCTGTATTACGTGGGCAACCTGTCAATTTTTATGATCGGGTTGGGCTTTGCAGTGCGGGCAAATATTGCCCCAAGTCTACAGGCCGATATTTATGACCAACTAGACCTGGTCAATTCGGCCTCTATGGTGGGTGAGGCCATTGGTGCAACGTTCGCGGGTTTTGCATTAACGCTGTTGTTTGGCAGCGCTTTGGTCGATGTGATCGGAATGAAAAAAATGCTGTTACTTTCAGCCCTTGGGTATGTAGCTGGGTCCGCTGGATTATTGGCGGCGGCTATGATGCCGGTAGATGGCAATGTCTCCAATTTGGTATTGGTCAGCATGTTACTGACCGGACTGGGATGGGGCGCTGTGGAAGCTGCGTCCAATCCGATGGTTGCGGCGTTGTATCCCGAGGAGAAAACGCATCGCCTGAATATTCTGCACGCCTGGTGGCCCGCGGGGATTGTCGTCGGGGGTTTGCTCGGTGTGGCCATAAGCAGTTTCGGTTGGCCCTGGGAATTGAATATGCTGATTCTTATGTTGCCCGCACTGGTGCTGGCGTGGATGGTCGCAGGCTCTGTTTTCCCGGTTACGGAACGCGTGGCGGCCGGTGTGACTTATGGAGGGATGCTGGGCGAGCTAGTTAGGCGGCCACTATTTTGGGTCTTTTGGGCCTGTATGTTTTTAGTGGCTACCTCAGAGTTGGCACCGGGTACATGGGTGAATATTTCGCTGTCCAATATAGTGGGTATGCAGGGGATTTTGCTGCTGGTCTATGTCAGTGCATTAATGTTTGTGATGCGCCATTTTGCTGGCGTGATTGTGAAGCGTACCTCTTCGGTAGGCCTGATGTTTATAAGCTGCATATTTGCAAGTATTGGTTTGTATGCGCTAAGTATCTCCACCTCGCCGCTACCTGCATTTGGCGCCGCCACCATATGGGCTCTGGGCGTGTGTTTTATGTGGCCCACCATGTTGGCGATTACATCGGAGCGATTTCCTCGCGGCGGTGCCCTCGCGATGGGATTAATGGGCTTTGCAGGGGGCATGGCTATTCAGTTTGTGCTGCCGCAGATGGGGGCGATATTTGATTCGGCCAAAGCGCAGGCTGCAGGCGGTGCTGAAAAACTCGCTACACTGAGCCCTGAGGCAATGGAAGAAGTGGTTCGTTATGCTTCGGTAGAGTCTTTTCAGTCTGTGGCGATTGTGCCGCTTTTGCTGTTACCCATTTTTGGTGCCATCTGGATTTATGATCGTTCCAGGGCGGGTAACAAGGCGGAAGCACTGGGCGAGAGTGCGGCCTAGGCAGTTATTTGGGGTGGGCGGTTCAGCCGTCCATCATGCGACAGGTTTGCATCCACGCGTCTACCGCCTCAGCGTGAAAGCGTTTCTTGGGTAGCGCGAAGTAAAAGGTTCGTCGCATATCTCGCTTGGGTAAGCTCAGGGGCACCAGATCGCCGTTTGCGAAGTTTTTTTGCAGTACAATCTGCGACAGGCAACCGATACCCAGGCCAGATTCAACAGCATTTTTAATCGCTTCATTGTGCTTGAATTCCAGATATATATTGATATCTGGCAACAATCCAGCCAGTGCTCTTTCAAATGTGTGGCGGGCGCCTGAGTCAGGCTCTCGCAGTATCCACATGGCTTCCTTTATATCTTTTGTTTGCAGTATTTTTTTTCGAGCAAGAGGGTGGTTGGCTGCGCAAAATACCACTAGTTCATCCTGTCGCCAGGGAATGAGTTCCAGTTCGCGGTGCTGTACCTCACCCTCAATCATGCCGATATCCACCTCGTAGTTGAGTACCTTGGCGACCACTTCCGGTGTATTGGCAATATCCAGTTGCACGTCGGCCTCAGGAAAGTCTTCCAGGTAGCCTGCCAGGTAGCGCGTTGCCAAATGATTGCCTATAGTAAAACTGGCTCCGAGTTTGATGTGTCCAACGTCCTTGTGGTCTTTGAGGGCTTCCTCGAAGTTTTGGCAGTGTGTTAACAGGTTTTCGGCCTCTTTACGCATGGTCTGGCCAATGGCATTTAGAGCCAGCTTATTGCTTACCCGGTCGAACAGCGTTACCTGGTAGGTGTGTTCGAGGTTTAGCAATGCTTCGCTGGCAGCCGATTGAGACATGTGGAGGCTATGGGCCGCTTTGGAGATATTCTGATACTTGGCAACTGCGAGGAATATTTGTAGTTGTCTGAGGGTGAATCGCATAGGGGGCTCGCGGTGGATTACAGGATTGTTTTGCTGCCGGAATTTCCGATAGTGATATCCATAATATCCTGATTTACATATGGTGTGAAAGCCCCTATCCTAGCGGCCACATTTTGATGGGCAGATTCAAGTTAGCCGGTTTTTACAGCAGCCGGTGCGCAACGCAATTCCAACCAAGAGGAAAGAGAGATGGCCGAGCAAAAAGCAACCAACGTACACTGGCATGAGGGTGATATCACGCGTGAGCACCGCACTAAGTTACTGGGCCATAAGGGCGCCACACTTTGGTTTACCGGGCTCTCTGGCTGCGGGAAGAGCACCATTGCGGTAGAGCTGGAAGGTACCTTGAATGAAATGGGTGTGTTGTCTTACCGACTCGATGGAGACAATGTACGTCTGGGAATAAACAAGAACCTGGGTTTCACAGCTGAAGATCGTACTGAAAATATTCGCCGAATCGGCGAGATATCCAAATTGTTTGTCGATACCGGAGTGATTTCGCTGAGCAGCTTCATCAGCCCCTACGAGGCAGACCGTAATGAAGTGCGCGCTTTGCATGATGCTGCAGGCATGGATTTTATTGAAATCTATGTAGATTGTTCGCTGGAAGCTGCCGAGAGTCGCGACCCCAAGGGCCTTTACAAAAAAGCGCGCGCTGGTGAAATCAAAAACTTCACAGGCATAGACGACCCCTATGAAGAACCGCGGAACCCGGAAATTCATTTGCATTCTGACCAGCAAACTCTGGCAGAAGAAATTGAAATCATTATCGGCGTACTTCGCGAACGCGGCATTATCAGCGCCTGAATCCTACCCATTACTGGAGAAACACCATGATCAAACCTCACGGTTCCGACCAACTGGATGCTCGCTATGTAGCGGATTCGGCTGCGCGAAATGCCCTCATTTCAGAAGCGCAGGATTTGCCAGCGCTGCTGTTGAGCTCTGCCGCAGCTGCAAATGCCGTTATGCTCGGTGGCGGTTATTTCAATCCACTGACTGGTTATATGAATCTGATGGATTCTCTGAGTGTTGCAGAGAAACTGCATACCGTAGATGGGCTCTTCTGGCCGGTGCCGATTGTCAATCTTACCAATGACACGGGGATCCAGGCGGGTACCCGTATAGCGCTAACGGATCCCAATGTAGAGGGTAATCCGGTGCTGGCTATTATGGATGTCGAAGCGGTGGAAACCGTCAGCGAAGAACAGATGGATTTTATGGCGGAGAAAATTTTCCGTACACTGGATCCGGAACACCCCGGTGTCGCCACGTTCAAAAGCCAGGGTCGCACCATGGTCTCCGGCCCAATTCAGGTACTGAGTCTTTCCTACTTCCAGTCAGATTTCCCAGACACTTTCCGCACTGCAGTGCAGATTCGCGAGGAAATTGCAGCCAAGGGCTGGAATAAAGTCGTAGCCTTCCAAACTCGCAACCCTATGCACAGGGCTCACGAAGAACTGTGTCGTATGGCAATGAGTGATCTTGACGCAGATGGCATTCTAATTCATATGTTACTGGGCAAACTGAAACCTGGCGATATTCCCGCGGACGTTCGCGATGCTTCTATCCGCAAAATGGTCGATGTCTACTTCCCTGCAAATACCGTCATGATCACCGGTTACGGTTTCGACATGCTTTATGCCGGTCCGCGTGAGGCTGTTTTGCATGCTGTCTTCCGTCAGAATTGTGGTTGTACCCACCTGATTGTAGGTCGGGATCACGCTGGAGTAGGGGATTACTACGGTGGTTTTGATGCGCAAACTATCTTCGATGAAGAGGTTCCTGCCGACGCGCTTGACCTGGAAATATATCGCGCAGATCATACGGCCTTTAGCAAGATTCTTGGTAAAGTTGTGATGATGAAAGATGCGCCGGATCATTCCAAGGATGACTTTGTATTACTTTCAGGTACTGCAGTGCGTGAAATGCTGGGCAACGGTATAGCACCACCACCCGAGTTTTCGCGCCCTGAGGTGGCTAAAATACTATCCGATTACTATCAGACACTGGATAGTTAACAACACCTGAAAGCCGGTTTTATTAATTTGTCATCGCCCGGCGCCTATAAAGCGCCGGGCAATGCGGTGAGTCCATTTTTTTTCCCAAGGAGTATTAACGATGTATGAGAACAATGAGTATAACCGCTGGCGCAGGCATCCCTGGCACGGACTGGCGGCCATTCCCAACCCAGAGCGTCCAGATGTGGTTACCGCTTATATTGAGATTACGCCTAGTGATGTCGTGAAATATGAAATCGACAAGGTGTCAGGGTTTCTTATGGTAGACAGGCCTCAGCGCACGACTTCCAGTCCTCCAGCGCTGTACGGTTTTATCCCACAGACTTTCTGCGGTGATCGTGTCGCGGCGATGTGCGACGACGCACCGGTAGCAGACGGCGATCCTCTGGACATTTGTGTGTTTTCTGAGCGACTGATTACCCGCTCTGATATTCTACTGAGTGCCCGTGTTGTCGGTGGAATTCAAATGGTAGATGACGGCGAAGCTGACGATAAAATCATTGCTGTGCTTGAAGGTGACAACATCTGGGGTGACGTGAATGATATTGCTGATTTACCCGCGATTAAAACCGAGCGTCTTCAACATTATTTCTCCACTTATAAAATGATTCCTGGCAAGAGCATCGATATCAAGGTCGATCACGTCTACGGCCGTGAAGAGGCATTGAAAGTGATAGCAGCGTCGATGGCTGATTACGAAGCCGATTTTGGGCACCTGCACGGCGAGTAAAACCACAGGAGATCACGAGTATGGCCTATTTCGATCTGTTTAACGGGGACGCTGACGGTATATGCGCCCTTATTCAATTGCGTAAAGACCAACCTCGTGACTCCACATTGGTAACCGGCGTCAAGCGTGACATCAACCTGCTTGCAAAGGTTGATGCAGCGCCTGGCGATGAGATCACCGTGCTGGATGTGTCCATGGACAAAAACAGCGCCGCACTGGCAAAAGTTCTGGAGCTTGGTGCGCGGGTGTTTTATGTGGACCACCATTTTCCGGGAGATATTCCCAACCACCCCGGGCTTACTGCGTTGATCAATGAATCGCCTGATGTGTGTACTGCCGCACTGGTAAACGGCCACCTCAATGGCGCTTATCTGGACTGGGCAGTTACCGGAGCATTTGGTGACAACCTCAAGGATACCGCGCGGACTTTGGCAAAACCCCTGAACCTGTCAGACCTGGACCTTTTGTCCCTGGAGCAGCTGGGTACCTACATTAACTACAACGGTTATGGGCCCGCTATAGAAGATCTTCATTTCGATCCTCAGGATTTATATGAAAAGCTTTATCGCGTCGGAAGCCCACTGGAGTTTGTGTCTTCATCGCCTGATTTTACTAAACTCAGCACGGGCTACAGTGAGGATATGGCACAGGCGGAGCAACTTGAACCGACTCATGCTACTGAAAAAGTGGCGGTATTTTCGCTTCCTGACCAGGCTTGGGCACGTCGCGTTAGCGGCGTATACAGTAACGATCTTGCCACGGGTAATCCGGACAGGGCGCACGCTGTATTAACGCAAAAAAGTAATGGTAACTACCTGATTAGTGTTCGTGCACCACTGAATGACAAACGCGGTGCTGCAGAATTATGCATGCAGTTTCCTACAGGGGGAGGCAGGGCTGCCGCAGCAGGCATTAACGATTTGCCCGCAGCTAGCCTGGACGTGTTTGTAGAAGCCTTCTCGCAGACTTATAAGTGATCCTTGATAATAGAGTATAGCTCCGGCCGATTTTCGGCGATCTCGTCACTGCTTAATCCTTCCAAAGAATGCGGATATTTTAGCCAGTCCTCGGTTTCATGTAGATAGTAATCGGGCTCACGGTCTGTCTGATTTCGAGTCGGCTTGTAATAGGGTACTGCGACACGAATATCCCCGGGCGTATTTAAACGGGCTTTTTCCTTCAGGTGCTCAATCACCGCATTGATGGTGTGTCCGGTATCAAATACATCGTCCACAATTAACAGTTTATCTTCCTGGGTGACGGTTTTTATGAGGTAGTTCATGCCGTGTATGCGTATCTCGGATGAGCGCCCATCGATGCCGCTATAGGAGGAGGTTCGTATCGCGATATGGTCTGTTTTTACACCCTGGTGCTCAAGCAGTTCCTGCACCGCAATGCCCATGGGGGTACCACCGCGCCAGATAGCCGTGATAATGGTTGGCTTGAAGCCGTCCGCCAGTATTTGGGCACCCAGCTTGAATGAGTCTTCAAGAAGCTGTTGGGCCGAGAGATAGGTTTTTGTCGCCATAGGTTTCTCTGATTCGGGTGGGACAATGATCCACGTAGTTTAGGCGTTGGAGACGTGCGGGTGAAGTAGTATAGTCACGTGGGTTCAAAAGTGTAGAGGATTATTTTGTGAGCGAATCTGTGACCGCGGGAAAACAATATATCAATGAAGAATCATTGCTCAATGACTCCTATAGGCTGGCGGTACAAATCTATGAAAGCGGTTTTCGGCCCGATTTCATTGTTGGGGTCTGGCGCGGAGGCTCAACGGTAGGCATTTATGTTCAGGAGTGCCTACAATATCTTGGTGTAGCCACTGATCACATTGCCATTCGTACTTCTTATCGCGGCATGGATGATTATCTTGCTCGGCTCGATACCGGCGACGAAATCAGAGTGCACGGTCTTCAATATCTTATTGAAAACGTTAATCGCGATGATGCTCTGCTCATCGTCGATGATGTATACAGTACCGGTCGAAATGTAGAAGCGGTTATCAATCGTTTACAGGCTAAAACCAAGCGCAATATGCCCGGGGATTTGCGCTTGGCTATGCCGTTTTATAAACCTGCTCGAAACCAGACTGACCGGGTGCCTGATTTCTATCTTCACGAAACGGATAACTGGTTGGTGCTGCCCTATGAACTCACCGGGCTAAGTGAGCAGGAGATTCGCGACAACAAGCCGTGGATGCTGCCGATATTGGCACAGTGCGCCCCTTCGAGGGTCTGACAAGGCCTTGGCAGAAGTAGTCGGTTAGTCGATTTCCCTCTTGACAGTAGTTACATTTGAAACTAATATCGTTGCATATGTAACTAAATGCTATATCCGGCGTAGTGCCAGTATTGCAGATAACAGGAGACACCGATGTCTGATTCATTCGAAAACCCCATGGGGCTTGATGGCTTTGAGTTTGTAGAATTCGCCTCACCAACCCCGGGCGTTCTGGAGCCGGTTTTCGAACTAATGGGTTTTACCCTGGTAGCCAAACACCGCACCAAGGCGGCGGTTCTGTATCGCCAGGGCGGTATCAACTTCATCATCAACAGTGAACCCAATAGCTACGCCGCGTATTTTGCCGAGGAGCACGGGCCGTCTGCTTGCGGTATGGCTTTCCGGGTAAAAGACTCGAGACTGGCCTACTCCAGGGCATTGGAATTGGGTGCGCAACCTATTGATATTCCCACCGGGCCCATGGAATTGAGACTCCCGGCGATCAAGGGTATTGGCGGGGCACCGTTGTATCTTATTGACCGCTATCAGGATGGTGCTTCTATATACGATATCGATTTTGAATTTATCGAAGGCGTAGATCGCAACCCTGTCGGCTGCGGATTCAAAGCGATAGACCATCTGACGCACAATGTTTATCGCGGCCGCATGGGGTATTGGGCGAGTTTCTACGAAACAATTTTTAACTTCAGGGAAATACGCTTTTTTGATATCAAGGGTGAATATACGGGGTTAACGTCCAAAGCGATGTCCGCGCCGGATGGTCTCATTCGTATACCGTTGAACGAGGAGGCCTCTGAGAGCACCGGGCAAATTGAAGAGTTTCTGATGGCCTATAACGGCGAGGGCATCCAACACATCGCCTTTGAAACAGACGATATCATTGCCAGTTGGGATATGCTCAAGGAACGTGGCGTCCCTTTTATGACGGCACCGCCTGATACCTATTACGATATGTTGGAACAGCGTCTGCCTGGTCATGGCGAGCCAGTAGACCTTCTCCAAACGCGCGGCATTCTAATGGATGGTTCCACTGAAGACGGCGACACCCGCCTGTTACTGCAGATTTTCTCGGACACCTTAATCGGCCCGGTATTTTTTGAATTTATACAGCGCAAGCGCGATGAGGGCTTTGGCGAAGGTAATTTCAAGGCGCTGTTCGAATCGATCGAACGGGATCAGATTAATCGCGGCGTGGTCGGCGCCAAGAGCGCCTGAGGAAAGCTGCCATGAATATTAAGCGTATCCATCATGTTGCCTATCGCTGTAACAATGCCAAGGAAACTGTGGAGTTTTATCAGCGGGTAATGGGTATGGATTTTCAGCTTGCGATCGCCGAGGACTCTGTTCCTTCGACGAAAGCGCCCGACCCCTATATGCATGTGTTTCTGGATGCGGGCATGGGGAATGTACTGGCTTTTTTTGAGATTCCGAATTCACCGCCCATGCAAATGGATCCCAATACACCCGACTGGGTGCAACATATAGCGTTTGAAGTAGAGAGCATGGATGCCCTGTTGGCCGCCAAGGCCAAAGCAGAGGCCGAGGGCCTGGATGTGGTGGGGCCCACCGACCACGCTATATTTAAATCAATTTACTTCTTCGATCCCAATGGTCACCGCTTGGAACTGGCTGCAAACACCGCCGAAGCTGGCATGCTCGAGCGCTTGCGCGAGGTGGCACCGGCCATGATTGAGGAATGGGATGAAACCAAGAAAGCCCCCAAACATGCTGCTTGGCTGCATGAAAAGGAGCTTTCTAAGTAGAGTTTCATGCGCTCGCCTGTTTGGGGTGATCACTCAGGCATTTACATCAATTACCACACGGCCTTTGATCTGTCCCGCCAGAATATCATTGGCCAGCTCTGGAAGCCTGGACATGGGTTCGACGCGGTAGATGTCCTTGAGGGCCGCCAAGTCTGTTAGTTCCGCCAGAGCGTCCCATGCGCGCTGCCTGCGCGTTTGCGAAGCCATGACCGAATCGATACCCCTTAGGGTGACGCCTCTCAGAATAAAAGGCGCCACAGAGGTCGGTAATGCCATACCGCCGGCGAGTCCGCAAGCGGCGACGATGCCCTCGTATTTTACCTGGCTCAATACCGTGGCCAGAGTTGTACCACCCACGGAGTCTACAGCTGCGGCCCAGGTCTCCCTTTCCATCGGCTTACTGTCTCGCGAGAGTTCATCCCGAGCGATAACCTCACTTGCCCCCAGCGCTTTCAGAAATTCGGATGTTTCGTCTACCCTGCCTGTAGAAGCAGTTACCGAGTATCCCAATTTAGCCAATAGAGAAACCGCGACAGACCCTACACCGCCAGCGGCGCCGGTAACTAGTATCGGCCCGTGCTCTGGCAGGATGCCGTGATCCTGTATGGCTTGAATACACAACATGGATGTATATCCTGCCGTGCCTATCGCCATCGTTTGTTCGAGAGTGAATGCTTGAGGTACCTTCACCAGCCACTCGGGTTTCAGGCGCTGGAACTGGCTGTAACCACCGTTTTGGGTTTCAGACAGCCCGAAACCATTGACCAGAACCTGATCGCCAGGGCTAAAGTTCGGGGATCGTGACTCAACTACAGTGCCTGCCAGGTCAATCCCGCAAATTAGCGGTAGCGTTCGGCATATTCGGCTTTTACCTGATACAGCCAGCCCGTCTTTGTAATTCAGGGTGGAATAAGCGACCTGCACCAGTACTTCTTCGTCCGGAAGGTCTGCCAGCCCTATTTGTTTCAGAGTAACCTGGGTTTTTCCATCTACGTCTTGTGCCACCATGGCATTGAATTGCTCAGTCATAACATTGCCTATCAAAAATTGTTGGGTGATACTCTCAGATTACGGGATTAAATTCCACGATCACCATAGCCCCAGGATGCAGTATGCTAAATCAGATGTTAAAAGTTTTGTTAATGTTGTGTATTTCTTCTACAGCAGTGGCTGCCCCGGCATTGAAAATAGGTATGTCTGCTGATTATCCACCGCTGCACTATCAGCATGAGAAACACATTGTTGGCGTCGAACCGGACAATGCCATGGCAGTTGGCAAAATTCTTGGTCGAGAGGTCGATATTGTGGTGCTGGAGTTTAATCAGCTAATTCCCGCTCTGGCGGCAGGTAAAATCGATGTGATTATGTCTGGCATGAGCGTGACGGCCAGTCGGTCCGAGCAGGTCATGTTCACAGATTCCTATCTTCGAATCGGACAGATGGCGATTATGCTTATTGACAATGTGGGCAAGTATTCCCAGCCCTGGTCCATCTACCAGGAGGGAATTCGAGTGGGTGTAGAACCAGGTACTACCGGTGAGGCCTTCGCGCTGCGTGATCTGAAAGATGCACAATTGCAGCGTTATGATAATTCTGAAAAGGCGTTCGAGGCGCTGCGCAGCAATCAGATAGACATGTACGTGCACGATGCGCCCACCAGCTGGCAGTTGGCCAATAGCGGCCAAAATGGTGATTTAATCAGCCTTTACAACCCTCTGACTCAGGAACAACTGGCCTGGGCGGTTCGCCTGGGCAATCATGACCTGTTACTTGAACTGAACGGCGCTCTGAGAACCATGCGCTCGAGTGGTACGCTCTCCTATATTTTAAATCGCTGGATACCGGTTCAGGTAGAAGTCCATTAATGGCGTTTTATTGCATCTATTTCATTCGCTATGATGCATTGTTATCCGCAACCGGTTAAGCCTCGACCAGCTCCGGGATTACTATAACGGTACCTGGATGTAAGCGATCGAGGTCGAGATCGGGGTTGTATTGCCTCAGTAACCACATTGGTATCTTGAAATCTTTGCGCGTCAGCACCCAGAGGGATTGACCGGGCTCGATCACGTGATCTCGTGTGGCCCGAATTTGCCAGACCATGAAAAAACTCTGCTGTAAGTCATTTTGGTAGGCGACTCGACGCCTTTCGAATTCATCTTTTTCAATTCGAGAAAAATCCAGTTTAAGGCGGCGACCAATAACCAGCGGTCGACCATAGGGCATGCCGTTAATATTGCGTAACTGACTGGCTCGCAGATCCAGCCACTCTGCATAGTGTCCCAGAGTTTCGGTGGCCTGTATTTCTATACTATTATCCCCGGAAACCGTGTAGTCACCGGGATCTGCCAGAATTTCTACGCTGGCAGCGGGTGTTTGGACTTCTGCCAGAGTGCTTTCTTCCAGGGGCAACTCACCCTCGTTACTCGTGGGTTTAGTGTCGATAGGGATTTGTTGTGTTTGTGCAACGGTGGCAGGGTTTACCTGGGCAGTGGTGACGTGTCCTTCAAGAGGCAGTCGCAATACCTGGCCCACTCTTATCTGGTATCGTCGATTGAGCCCATTCATCGCTACGATGTCCTGGAAACTGTGGCCATACCGTTGAGAAATTTCCGATACTGTATCTCCGGGAACAACTTTGTGAAATAGGTCAGGAGTTTGCTCCCCGAAGCGTTGATCGCTGGGGATACCGGCCAAAAGCGCACTTCCGTCGGCTGGTAAATTCGCCTTTGGAATGCGGAGAACGTAGCCTTTGGGAATGCGTTTCTTGCCGTTCCATACCGGGCGCAGTAGTGCACGATTGTGTCGCTTGAGCGTTTCTATATCGGTTTCCAATGCCTGGCTAATTGAGTCAGCCATCAGGAAATCGGGCATTTCAATTTCGGCATACTCCTGGGGAAGGGCGGGTTTATAAGTAGAAAAATAGCGTTCGGGGTTTTGACTCACCTCCAGCGCGGCCAGGAACGAGACATAAAAATTACGCGAGGCAAAACCGAAAGCACGGCCTTTGTACTGGCGAACAATTACATCGATGTCTGATGTGCCGGTCTCTTTTTTTGCTCTGCGCATGCCCGCCGCGCCATGGTTATAGGCTGTTAAAGCCAGCGGCCAGGTGCCGGTGAGTTGGCGGTTATGGGCCAGCAATTGCGCGGCTGCCTGGGTCGCAGTGAAGGGGTCCATGCGCTCGTCTTGCACATAGTCGATGTGCAAATATCTTCTGCCAGTAGAACGGGTAAATTGCCAGATACCAGCGGCACCGACGCTCGAATAGGCATCCGGGTTAAAAGAAGATTCTACGTGGGGCAGGGCGGCAAGTTCAGCAGGAAGGTTCTTATCCGCCAGCACCTCGAGGATGTGTTCCATCCATTTTCCCGATCTGTCCAGACCTGCCAGGAACCGATCCGACTGCCCTCGCTGGAAGCGCAGGTTGTTAGCAGCGGCAAGTAATTGTTTGTCGGAGACATCATCGCCCCAAAGCGCAAGAATGCGCTGTGCTTCGGACCCCGGTTCGGCCCCTGATCCTGTGCGGTCGTTGGCCAGTTCCATAAGAATTGTGCTGTAACGTGTTTTGGTTTTTTTAATCTCCGCTTCATCGGCGCGGCGTTGTCCAGTAAGTCTCAAGGTTTCATAGACGGCCTTGAGGTTGTGGGCGTCGTGTATAAATCCGCTTTGGGTGTCAGTTTCCGTGTAGACGCGGACCCAGAAGGCTACATCGCCGTCCAATTCCTGGGGTTGGGGAAATATCTCGTTCGCCATTGTAGCGGCGTTGAAACATAACATCAGACACAACAGGAGAGCCCGGGACACTGCTGCTAATAGGGAAGTATGAGTGCGCATTGAAGCAGCATAGCAGCTTATGCAAGCGAAAGTGGTCTCCGCTCAGGCGGATCTGTCATTTTTGTTGTTCGTCTGTCAATTTTTGCCGGAAAGCACTATAATTTCAACCTTTCCAGCGCTTTTCTTTGGTAGCAATTCATGCGAAAAAATTTGTTTACGGCATCTCTCGTTGCCGGCTTGCTGCTGATCTGGCTTTTGTCCGGTCTACTTTTTGGAGAGTCTGAGCCAACCAGCCATCCGACTCTGGCTGAACTGGATTCAAACGTTGTCTCGCCAGCCGATACCCCGATGACCCGGGTTCGTGCGCGTGTGTCCGAGGCCGAGCTGCGAACTCGCTTTTTGGTGTTGCGAGGCAGAGCCGAAAGTAAGCGCTCAGTGGAGGTGAAAGCCGAGATTGCCGGCAAGGTTGTCAACCGGCCGCTGGAGAGAGGCGACAGTGTTAAGCTCGGAGCGCTTCTTTGTGAGCTGGCGGTGGATGACCGTTTGGCCTCCGTTGCTGAAGCCAAAGCGGCTCTGCTGGAGGCGAAAATCGAGCATGAAGGCAGTCTCAAGCTCAAGGAACAGGGTTTGCAGTCACAAACGGCCATTGCCCGTGCCAGTGCGCGATTGGAGTCTTCCCGTGCTCAGGTGCGACGAATGCAGCTGAATTTGGACCGCACACGTATCACCGCACCCTTCGATGGAGTAGTAGAGCAGCTGCAAATGAACGTCGGTGACTATGCCGCTCCGGGCGCTATATGCGCGACCTTGATAGATCTTGACCCCATGCTAATCTCTGCCGATGTCACGGAAGCTGAGGTTGAAAATCTATCCCTTGGGGATAAGGTAGCAGGCGCCACCAGTACCGGCTTAAAGATTGACGGCATCCTAACGTTTATCGGCAAGCAGAGTGACCCCGTTACCCGTACCTATCCAGTGGAAATCACTGTAGACAATAGCGATCATCATTTGCGTTCCGGGCTTACTTCCACAGTTCGTATATCTCTTGATGAAGTGTATGCGCATCGCGTTTCACCGGCTCTATTTACCTTGAACGATAAGGGTGAGTTTGGTTTGCGCATGGTAGAAGAAAACAACCGGGTTGGATTTCATGCCGTTAAAGTGATCGAGGATACCGACCAGGGGGTTTGGGTTACTGGGCTGCCCCGCACTGCCGCGCTTATAACAGTGGGCCAGGAATATGTGCTCGCGGGTCAGGCCATTGATCCGCTTTATCCACAAGCTAATGCTTCTGGTTCGGTACAGCCGTGATCAACTATATCGATTCTGCGATCAGTCGCACGCGTACTACAATGTCGCTTATGGCGGTTGTTGTTTTTTGCGGTCTGTTATCTCGCGCCGCGCTGCCCATCGCCAATGACCCCCATATTGAACTGCCGCTATTTATTGTTGGCATTGTACATGAAGGCATTTCTCCAGAGGATTCCGAGCGCCTTCTTATTCAGCCAATGGAAATTGAGCTGCGCAAAATTGAGGGGGTAGATGAGCTCACCGCTATGGCTTCGGAAGGCAGCGCCTCATTAGTCGTTGAATTTGATGCTGACTACGATCTGGATCAAGCCTTGCTGGATGTGCGTGAAGCGGTTGATCGAGCCAAGGCGGAAATACCCCGCACGGCGGAAGAACCTTTTGTTAAGGAACTCAGTACAGATGATTTTGCCATCGTGCAAATTAATCTTATTGGTGAAGAGGTCAGCGAACGCAGTGTATATAATGCGGCGCTTTATCTGCGTGATGAAATTGAAACCATTCCCTCTGTGCTTGCAGCAGATATTCAGGGCCAACGCGAAGAATTGCTGGAAGTGATTGTCGACACCGATGCACTGCACGCTTACCAGATTTCCAGTGAGCAGTTAATCAACACCTTGCAGCGCAACAATAGATTGATACCTGCCGGAAGTATAGACACGGGAAAGGGCCGCTTTTCAGTAAAGGTACCCGCTGTAGTAGAGACGGCCGACGATCTTCTTGGGCTACCTATTCGCACTCTGGGAGACACTGTTGTAACGCTTCAGGATGTTGCGAGCGTTCGCAGAACGTTTAAAAACCGAACAAGTTATGCTCGTTTTAATGGCAGAGATGCGATATCCATCGCTGTGAGCAAAAGATCAAATGCCAATATCGTTGACACCGTGGACCAGATAAAGGTACTGCTCGAGAAAGCTCGCCCGCAAATTCCCGCAAGCATAGAAGTCATCATTTCACAAAACCAGGCCGAGTTCGCCAATCAGCAGGTAACCGAGTTACAGGGCAATATTGTGACCGCACTGGCGCTGGTTATGGTTCTAGTCGTGGCCACAATGGGCTTTCGCAGCGGCGTTATTGTAGGTTTGGGTATCCCGGTGTCTTTGCTGTTCTCTGTAATCATCGTTTACCAGTTGGGTTACACCTTCAATATGATGGTGATGTTTGGCATGTTGCTGGGCCTGGGTATGCTTATTGATGGTGCCATCGTTGTCACAGAATACGCCGATAGACAAATGGCGGATGGTATGGACCACGCCAAAGCGTATTCCGAGGCGGTTAAGCGTATGTTCTGGCCTGTTACAGCATCTACGGCGACGACACTTGCTGCCTTTCTTCCCCTGGTATTTTGGCCAGGTGTTAACGGGCAATTTATGGGGTACCTGCCGGTAACCGTGTTCACTGTGTTAATGGGGTCTTTGCTTTACGCATTGTTGTTTGGGCCGGTGCTCGGCGTTATCTTTGGCCGACCAACAGTGCACAGTCAGCAGTCGGTAGAGGATATTCATTTACTTGAAACAGGCGATCCGACCAGCTTGAAAACCCCTACCGGTGGTTTTGCGCGATTATTGGGAAAAGTTACGGCCCGGCCATTTTTAACAATGACGATTATTATTGCGCTGCTGTTGAGTATATTTGTGTCCTATGGCAAATATGGTCGAGGTACCGTCTTCTTCTCTGAATCTGATGCCCAGTTTTTGCAAGTTTCGGTGCGCGGGCGTGGCAATTTTTCCGCCCAGGAAGTGAATGACCTGGTACTGCAAGTTGAGCAGAGAATTTTGCAGGTGTCCGGTATTCAGTCGCTAAACTCCCGAACCATTTTACCCGGGGGCAATGGTGGAGGTGGTGGGTTTTTTGCCAGTCCAGGCAGTACATCGGATAGAATTGGCGCAATCTTTCTCGAGCTACATCCGGAGTCGCAACGGCAAATTAAAGCAACTGACATCGCCAGGGAAATAACGGCGCGCACCGCGGATCTCCCGGGAATAGAGATTGACGTAGAGCCTTTGGAGCAGGGCCCTCCGGTGGGAAAACCGATACAGATTGAATTGGCATCCAGAGAGCGACATCTACTGGAACCTGCGCTCGCACGTATTCGTGCGTATATGGATACATTACCAGAGCTTCTCTATATTGATGACACCCTTGCGCTACCATCAATAGAGTGGCGCATGATAGTCGACCGAGCACAGGCAGCTATATACGGTGCTGATGTCTCCTCTGCGGGCATCGCGGTTCAGTTGGTTACCACAGGAGTTAAAATAGGCGAATACCGGCCTGACGGCGCTGATGATGCTGTAGATATTCGTGTTCGTTATCCCGAGCATGAACGCGGTATTCGAGCGCTGGATACTCTGCGCCTGAGCACTGAAAAAGGCATGGTGCCACTGTCCAACTTTGTGCGTCTTACACCGTCCCCTGGTGTGGATACGTTTGAGCGTATGAACGGTGTTCCCGTTGAAAGAGTCAGGGCAAATGTTGTGGAAGGGGTTCTGCCAGATACCATGGTCGCAGTAATAGATGAGTGGCTATCGACTCAGGAGTTTGACCCCGCACTGGACATTCACTTCAGAGGTGCCAATGAGGAACAGGCAGAGTCTATTGCGTTTGTTGGCGTGGCCTTTGGTTTGTCACTACTGCTCATGTTTATTTTACTGGTGACCCAGTTCAACAGCTTTTATCAGAGTACCTTAATACTGCTTGCCGTCATTATGTCTACGGCCGGCGTGCTGCTTGGCCTACTTTTACTGAATAACCCTTTCAGTGCCATTCTCTCGGGAGTGGGGGTAGTGGCCTTGGCTGGCATTGTTGTGAACAACAATATCGTACTCATCGATACGTTTAATCATGTGCGCCAGGAACACCCGGAACTCGATCTACGTGCTGTGATTGTTCGGGCGACCTCACAGCGATTGCGCCCGGTTATGCTGACCACGGTGACTACCGTTTTCGGTTTGTTACCGCTGGCCTGTGGCCTGTCTGTAGACCTGATTAATCGCAGTATCGTTGCCGGGGGGCAAATGGCAGATTTCTGGGCGCCCCTGTCTCAGGCTATCGTGTTCGGTTTGTCATTCGCTACTATACTGACTTTGATAGCGACACCGGCGATGCTGGCATTGCCCACGGCCACACGCGAAATCATTGCAAAGTATAGAAGTGTTTAAAGGCATATTGAGGTACGACATTATTTGGCTCCAGGGAAGGTAGCCGCTACACTACTTATTCACTGGAGCACGGGAGTGTCATGTGTCTGATTTTAAAGTTGATCTGTATTTTTCCTTTCGCAGCCCCTGGTCTTATTTCGGTGCCTGCCAGATGCACCAACTCCAGGAGGAATATGAACTCACTGTAGATTTGCATGTGGTGAATCCTATATATATTCGCTACAACGACTTTTTTGATAAAGCGCACGACAAATGGCGGCCGTATTTTTTTACCGACCTATTGCGCTATTCAGAGTATCGATCTCTGCCAATCGGTATGCCAAACCCTGACCCCATTAATACCGACCTTCCTGCCAACGACCCCGGCCATTTGGTTTTGATGCTCAGCCCACTGGGAATTGCTGCGCAGGCTGCCGGCAAAGGTATTGAATTTGCCAAAGAGGTGTCCACACTGGTTTGGAACGGTAATACCCAGGGGTGGAATGAGGGAAGCCACTTGAGCGACGCCGCAAAACGCGCGGGTTTGGAATTGTCGGAGCTGCAGGCCTGGGTCGCGGATCCGGATAACAACTGGCAGGCACAGTTGGCGGCCAACGATGCCGCGTTAGAAGAGCATCACTGGGGCGTGCCCACGATGTTGTTCGAAGGAGAACCATTCTTTGGGCAGGATAAAATCGAGTTGCTGTTTTGGAGGATGCAGCAAAAGGGATTGCAAAAACGTAGCTAAGGTGAATGCTGGACAGCGCGAACAGCGGCCGCTGAAGGTGGCCCCCAACGGAAATTCTTCTTAACATCCCTGTGTAAGGCGGGTATAAAGGTAGATAATTATTCTTGTCGTGTTTTTTTGAAAACAAAAGCGACAAAAAGTAGCATAAGGAGCGGCTCGTATCATGAGCCCGGTCTTTATAAATAGATATTAACTTTCTAGGAATGACTTTTTAATGCAGGATAAAATGATTATCATACGAGATTACGTGAACGAGGTTAAGACTCGCTGTACCTACAATGCAGCCGCTAAAGCACTGGGTATTAAACCGGCCGAATTTAAAAAGCTACTAGGTGATCGTAGCCCGGAAAATTCTTGGTTCGTAAACACCGGCGCTGGAGAACCAGTGGGATACGCTGACAACGAAAAACACCCTGAGCTTTATCGGACAAAACGAATTATTACCTCCGCTGAGGTTTTAACCAGGAATCTGGATCTGTGAAAAAGGGCAACAAGTCAAGGCGGCGCGGCCTCGCTACCGTCGCGACTTTTTGAAGCGTTATGTGTCACTAGAGTTCTTTCCTAAGCGGAGAATCAAAAATCCATTATGGATATTGAGAAAATTAGCCATTGCCTCACTCTACTAGCTAATTTTGGTGTTATAGCGGGCGTTGTCTTTTTAGGTCTCGAAATTCAGCAGAACAATGAACTTCTTGTGCAAGAATCTCGTTATTCTATGTTACAAAATCAAAAAGATTGGAAGTTCTTTTTGAATGGTGACGCGGGCAACGCAAAATTAATATATGTTCCCAGTGGCGCAGAACTGAGCGAGATAGAACAACTGAGAAGGTTCGATATTCTATCAGGCCTTCTTTTGACATGGCAATGGGAATGGGAACAATCAAGGTCTGGATTGTTTGGTGATTCAGAAATACCGGTGGAAGGCTTTCGCTGGCTGTGGAGATCTTTCAAACTACAGTCTAACTGGGCGGAACTGAGACCAATTCTCGACCCAGAATTTGCTGAATTTGTGGACATTGAAGTGCGAAATTGAAAATCAGGCAACCCGTTAAAATCGAATAGAAAGGGAAGATTACTCCGCGAGTTCCGATTATTAGTCGCATTTTGTGGGTATACAAGGAGGCTTATGTCCCTTACCTGGGAGGCTAGCTGAAAGGATATGGAACCTTTAGTGGAACAACTCGTTAGTTGCCCATACTGTGGAGAGAGTATTGAGGTTCTCATAGATCACCAAGAGGCAGGGCACCAGTATATTGAAGATTGTCAGGTATGTTGCAAGCCAATCGTATTTGATGTGTCAGTAGATTCTATGGGGAATATGTCTGTGTCGGTGCGCGATGAGAATGAAGCCTACTAGTAAGGGGGCTAACAATTTGCGAGTGGCGGGCAAAATACTGCGGATTTAGTCACTTGGTCTGGCGTTATATGCCCAGATTACAGCGTTAAAAACAACGGAGAGTAAAGTGCCGATAACCGGAGAGTGTTTTTGCGGTGAAGTTAAATACCGTGTTGAGGGCAAGCTCCGTGATTCCAGGTCATGTCATTGTTCACGCTGTCGCAAAGCATTTAGTGCACAAGCGTCTGCTTATGCCCTGGTTAAAGCCCAGGAATTCAAATGGGTTTCTGGTCAAGACCTCCTCACGTCCTATGTTAGCAAGCACGGTTTTGGTCTGCAGTTTTGTAGTCAATGCGGTTCAACACTTTGTGGTATTTTTAATGGCTCCATTCATGGCATCACGCTGGGTTGCGTTAACGGTGATCCAAAAGTTGAAATCGGCAAACATATTTATGTTGGTTCCAAGGCGAGTTGGGAGCTTATCCCGGAAGGGGTAGTCCAGTATGAAGAGAGTGCTCCTGAAAATGCGTAACAAGTTAATCTGTTGAGTATCTCAAATTGGGCGGAGAGAAATGAGCCACG
>JBALVT010000041.1:0-25227 GCA_036961345.1 Halioglobus sp. | reverse complement strand
ACCCTGATGAAGAGCCGATCGATTCTTCATTTAAACCCGGAGCCACATCGGACCGAACATTCGAACTGTTATTCGATGAGCGGGAACCTCCCCCTGTAGACCCGCTATAAATACTACTAAGCAGATCTGCAAGTCGACCCGCAGTCGTATTCTGCACGGGATAGACATACAGTCGCTTTTCAAAATTGGAATCGGGCTCTGCATCCAGGCGATCAATCCATGTGCCCACCTTCTTTAAATAGTGGGCGCGCGGGGTAACAACCAGCACACTGTTTAAACGGTCGATGGGGATTAGTCGAACCAGGTGAGAAAAGTTGGTTCCCTCCTTTTTGCTATCATCCCCGCCGTCACCCAACAGCCCGTCAATGGCAGCTGTCATCTCGTCCACCGAGGTATTTTCCAGCGGAAATAAACCCACCGACATTCCGGCCAGCATATCAACATCGAAAGTGGCAACCATTTCCAACCAGCCTGCCTGCTGCCGTCCGGTGCCGCGCATCATTACTAAATTGCGGGCATTGTCCACCCGCACAAAGGCCGATTCTTGCGCAACCGGTTTAAGGATATCGGCCATGTTGCTGGCGCTAATATATTGCAAGGGAATAATCATGGTGCTGAATCCAGCGCCGGGCACATCCGAAGCAGAGACCCCGGAAGACAGTCCGGCACCGTGCTGGGAGCCCGTAATCAGAAAACGATCATCTTTGGAACGAATCATGAGCGCGCCATTGGACTGCAACAGCGATTCCAAAATCCCCAGTAGCTGGTCACGCGGCACAGGTGTGCGCGTTCGCAGTGTCACCTGGCCTTTCACCGGGTGATCAACAATGTAATCGAGCCCCAGAATATCATTCATGATGGCATGCATTACCTCGCTCAGAGGCGCCTGTTCAAAGTTCAGGCTGACATCGTCGCCAACGAAATTTATGGGCTTGCGTGCCTCCGGGATTTTCACCTGTTTGTTGTTGCCGCGATAAATCACGGCCTCTGCCCGGTGATCTTCCTCGACAGTCACACGGGCGAGATCCGCCGCAGATGTAGACAGGTTTGCGGCGGGCGAGGCCGGCTCGATTGAGGGAGAATCGCCGACTACAGCTTCCTGGCCATCGACGACAGTGCTCACCTGCGCGGGCTCTATCGAGGTGCAGCTCATCAACAGGAAAGATACTGCACAGGCGCTACCCAATCGTCCAAGCGCAAATACCCCGCATTCCTTCGACTGACTTGTTGTTGTCACTTGCTCACCCCATTGTTTAATTTTTTTGTTTTCGGCTCATTGTTGTCAGACACAGCGGCCATTTTTAGCTGCACTTCCTGTGTCTTGCCGTTACTGATAAACACTGCTCGATCGGGTTCAACAGACTGTAACGTCCACCCTATCGCCTCTTCATTAAGCAGAATCCGCCGTTTTTTATCCTTCACCAGAGCGATCACTCCCGCAGACTGACCACCCCCAAATATACCCAGCACCTTTATCTTGGCGAGCTCACCCGCCTGAGCGGCCTCTTCCAGAGCGATATCGCCTGCTTCATCTGAGCCTGGAAGCGGTCGGCGTGAGGGCCAAAATAACGGCCGCGATACAATCTCTAGCGCCTGCTCCGCATCCGCGGCCGTCACTGACACCATTTCAGTCACTTCCAGTGACTCAGAGGAGGGAATAATAGGCGCAGGCTCTGACAAAAATTGTAGGCGGATAAACCCGTACAGAAGCAGGAGTAAAAAGAGTAGCCCCAGTACAACCGCCAGTAATTCCACCCTGCGTTCTGCCATCAAAGGGTTGCTGGCAACTGAGTATCGCGATAAGAGCAGGCTTTTAATATTCACTGGACAAGCCCCTCAGCGACAATAATTGCATAGATGCCGTAATGGTTTGCTGTGCGGCCTCAGTTGACCGTCTGGACGCTCTGTTGGGCCTGATTTCCAGTGTCTCGACTAACAATAATGGCGTAAACGCCGCCAGCTCCTCCAGCGTGGCATCAAGCGATGCCACACTTCCACTGACGGTAATACTCAAGCCAATACGATCGAATTCCTCGTCGCCCTGCGGGCCCAGTAGCCTGCTATTGGAAACCGTTAGTCCGGTAGCAGCCATGAGCTCCCGCACATTTTTTTGCAAGTCGGCCGCCACAGCCGCCCGGTCCTGGGTGTGAGGATACACCAGATCAACAATCCGGGACCCAACTTGACCGGATGAGGCCTTTAGCACTTCTTCACTTTCGGCCAGACCACGCAGACGGGCGATACGGGGTTCCAGCCGGTCTATTTCGCCCTGATAATCCAGGCGTAACATCCAAAACGTTGCCAGCAGGTAAATAACAATGACGACAGGAACCGCAACGGTAAGACCGACAATGCCCAGCGTTTTATGATCCATGCGCTGCCAGCTCATTGGGGTACCTGACTCTGGAGCTCAATTTCAAGTGTAAATTGTTCTGCCGTGCCAATCTTGGTAATGGCCGTACGTGTCTCTACCCGGGCAAAGGTCGGTTCCCCGGTTAGCTCCTGTATAACCTGTGCTGCATTGCTTGCACGGCCGAGAAATTTGAGTTGCCTGCCCTTCAATGAAAAATTGACCAGCGAGGCATCATCCCCCAGCAGATTGGTAAGCTTGGCTAATGCCTGCCGCGGACTGGGGTTTTCAACAACCACCGAATTAATATAGGAAATAGTCTCGTTCGCCGCCAGCAAGGAAGTACGCATGCGCGAGGCTTTTTTGGACGCTCTGGCCACGTCAGCTGACATCGCCTGATATTGTTTTAGCTCCAGGTATTTCATGCCCGATGACGCAGCAAAAATACACACCAGAAGTATCATGCTAAGCCCCAGTAGGCCACCCACCCTGACCAGCCGATTTTTGCAACGGGCAAAACGTTTTTGCTCACCAAAGCCGTTCAGGACAATCACTGCATCGCCAAACTTTGCCCAGACTTCTCTGGCCCGAACATCGTAACTGTCATACTGCCGCCCGAGGTAACTCATCGTCGAACTCAAAGACACGATGACCAACTGGATATGTAACCAGGACGCATCCCTGGCAACAATTTTCCAGCCATAGCCTGTATCCGCCTCGGGGAACGGACTATTGGCTTTCACCTCCATATCCATGGCGGTATCGAGGTCGCCTTCTACTGCCAGCGGCATAGTGATCTTTTTCGCCAGCACCAGTTGATCGGGCAGCAAAATGGCTTCGCACTCAGCACGTTGATCTGCTACGGGCTCCCCTGCATGGTAAAACAGCACTTCGTTCTCGCTGTGAACCTTAACAACCTCATCCAGCCGTGCTCTCACAGGGGAGTCATAGCCCCACAGGAATTCCCGCCAGGCGGCTCGCCAATACTTGCCGACCTGCCGAACGTCAAAACCGAAAAGATCCCATTGTTGTGTAGATTGCGCCATAAAATCCCCTGTTATGACTCGTCTGACGCGCTACCCGGAAAAACTCTGGGCGCCTCTGTTCTGGTATAACGCCAGGGCAATCCACCCGCCGTCTTGCCGCCGGACGCCCAGCGTCTTCGCAACCATTGCTGGTCGCCAACACTGACTAACGCATCCAAGCGGTAGGCACCCACTGCCGCGCCTGCGCCAGAGCGCTTCTTAAAGCCATTGATCATTGACGAAGCTCT
This sequence comes from Halioglobus sp., assembly GCA_036961345.1. Taxonomy (GTDB): domain Bacteria; phylum Pseudomonadota; class Gammaproteobacteria; order Pseudomonadales; family Halieaceae; genus JBALVT01. Next base: position 21,604 of record JBALVT010000041.1, on the reverse strand, counting down.
ACCCGGATTTTTTAAGGCCAAAATATCAAGCACAGAAGATGGAGCCATCGACCAGTCCATTGCACTTTGCCCTTTTTGGGATACCGCAACTGAATCTCGAATACCGTCCAGCAAGGTTCGGGTAACACCCTCAACACGCAACACATCTTCTATTGCCGCAAAACGCCCGGAACCCGCCTGCTGGCGGCCCGTCACTGATCGCCACTTTACCACACTGCCTGCCAAAAATTGTGCATCGCCGTCATCGAGACCACCGTGTGCGATAAACAACAAAGCCAGAATATCGGCTGGCGCACTGTTCAAATCGATTAGCCCCGCAACAGGCACCAAACGTACTGTAACGGGATAATCTCCAATCTCGAAGTCCATGGTAGGCAATCGATTAGTCTGATCAAACCCTTGGGGGCTTCGCGCTTGCATATTTGCCAGCATCAGTTGAATCGCCCCATCGCCTGCCGCTACCGCCTTCGCCTTCGCTGCATGTAATTGCGCCATTCGGGTATCCACCCTGGCTTGAAAAACAATGCCGGACACCAGCAGAGACATTGCGGCCAGGAACCACACTACGATCGCCAGCGCTACACCACGTTGTTGGCTATTAGTGACCACGGCTATCTTTGCACCGTAAAAATAAGCTCTGGCCAAAATCGACCATGAGCCTTTATTGTCATTCTCACAAAGGCAGGACTGTTCTGCTGTAACCACTCCTCTTGCCATGCACTGGCAATCTCTTTGCGGTAATCAATCTGTAACTCGTCAAGATCCTCTACCAGCACACGCTCCGGGGTACCCTCCCAACTGACATTGTCCAGTTTTGCTGGAATATCCTGCCACTTCAATTTTAATTGATGCTGGTCGCGCTCAACACGCACCAGAAAAGCACCGCCATAACCCTCACCGAACTGCACAAAAGCCTTCCAGTCCATCGCGGTTGTCCCGCCTTTTAGATAGGATCCTGCGGATGCCCCACCACCCATTGATAATCCGCCACCACTACTCTTGCCGACCACAGAAGACTCAAAGGTATCTCTTAAAAAACTACTCACAGAGCGAACCTCATCTATGCGCTGTGTCACTTTATCCAGAGAGGTCTGAGTTTGCCCAAATGTGCGCAGTGCTGAAATCGTCGCGACCATAATAAGGGACAAAATGGCCAGGGAAACAACCACCTCTACCAGAGTAAAGCCACCTGAAGCTGAGGCGAGGCGTTTCACTTTCCGACGCCTTCAACAATCGAATGTAAGGTGAAAGAAGAAAGCCTGCCCCGACTGGGCCAACTTACCGTAACGGCTATTGCCTGCAGCGCACCGGGAGATAGCGCCTTGGGCAAATCCACACCGGAGGTATGTACTTCCCAGCGAAAATCACCCTGGGTTTCACCTTTCACATCCAAACCCGATCTGGGTACCTGGGCGTTGCTGGCGAGCAGCGACCTGGCAAGTTCCACCGCATAGGCATACTTTTCATCTGCACGAACATTGCGTGTTGCGCCGCCAACAGCCTGATACATAATCCCGAGAGAAATGGCCAGAATGGCCATGGCGACAACCATTTCCAACAGTGAAAATCCGGCATTGTGAGACTTAGTTCGCAGCATAACGTTCCTGGGTAACACGGCCCATCAACCAGTCGACACCGATCTTCACGCCTACACCGGTCGGCGACTCAATATCTACGCCACCGCCGCTGGAACCACCTTCAGGATAAAAACGAATGACGCCGCTATCACGTTTGTTCAACTCCGCAGCCGTGTGAACATAGGCCTTAAACCCAGCCGGGAGTTGTTGTTGTTTGTCATTGAGACGTAAAGTGTTGGTTGTTGGATTTATCTCTACATCCTGTGCACGGCCTTTGTTAATGGCGGCATAACGCGCGCTTTGCAGCAAAGTAACCACATCTCTCACCGCTTGCGAATACTGCACGGATTGGTACATGCGCCCGGTTACCGGCACAGACACCGCGAGCACGATCGCAGCAATCGATATCGCGGCGAGAAGCTCCAACATGGTGAAGCCTCGTCCCGAGCGAGGCGCCGCGTTGTGCATAGGCAGGACAACCCGGTTCATTGAAGATCAACCATTGGCCTTGTTAAACACGGCATTGCACTGTTTTGCACAGCACATCAGTTCCAGTTACCCACATCGGTATCTTCACCTTCACCACCGGGTGAACCATTCTGGCCGTAAGTGAAGATATCGAACTCACCGTGATCGCCCGGATACTTGTAGTGATATTCAGCTTTCCAGGGGTCCAGCGGCACGTCAGACTTCAAGTAGGGGCCGTTCCAGCCCGAGCCCTTGGCGGGCTTTTTCATCAAAGCATCCAAACCTTCCTCGGTTCGCGGAAAGCGCCCCACGTCAAGTTTGTACATTTCCAGCGCCTGTTCCAGATCCTTGATTTGTATGGCCGCGGTTTTAACCTTGGCACCCCCTAACTGGTTCAGCACCTGGGGGCCGACGAGACTCATCAACAAACCCAGAATCGCCAGCACTACCAATAATTCCATCAGTGTGAAACCCGATTGGCGGCTCGCTGTACGACAGTTTGTCATCGCGCTGTTAAACATGGTTATTTTCCTCAAACAATTTTAAAAATAGAGTCTCAAAGCACGTCACTTATACGGCCAAATCATTGACAGACATAATGCCCATCAGGATGGATATAATGATGACCGCGATGAAAAAACCCATAAGCAGAATCAATACCGGCTCCAACAGGGTCAGGGATCGTTTAACGCCGGATTGAACATGGCTGTCAAATACCTTGGCAAGCTCTAACATCATTTCACCCAAACTACCGGATTCTTCGCCCACCCTGATCATTTGAATAACCATGGGCGTAAACATGCCGGTATTTTCAAGCGCCACTGACATTCGCTTGCCCGCCTTAACCGCTGGCGGCAATACATTCAGAGCTTCTTTAATAACGTAATTATCCACCGTATCAATAGCGATAGAGATAGCCTTTAACAGCGAAACGCCGTTACCCAATAAGGTGCCGACTGTTCTCGCAAACTTGGACACCTCAAACTCGAAAAGTATGTTGCCCATCAGTGGCACCGATAAGAGGCGACTGTGCAGTATCGCTTTGCCTTCTGCTGTAGATGCCCACCTTCGAAAATAAACCCCCAGCCCAATGGAGATTATGAGCACCAGCCAACCCCAACTTTTCACGAAGTCAGAAAAGGCAATCACCATTTTAGTCATTACAGGCAGGGCATCGCCCATGTCGGCAAACAAGGTTTCAAACTGGGGCACAACAAAACCGAGCATGCCAACAACAGCCAATACCGAAACAAATAGAAGAATGGCCGGGTAGATCATCGCCGAAACAACGCTGTCTCTGGTGGTTTTGGCATCTTCAAGATATTCGACCAGGCGTTCCAGGACCGCGGACATATGGCCGCTGGCCTCGCCTGATCGCAGCATATTGATATAAAAGGTGCCGAACAGTTGCTCGTGAGGTTGCAAGGCCTGGCTCAAGGCCTTTCCGCCTTTCACCTGGGCCAACAACTCCAGCAGCAGTTGATGCATGCTCGGCGCCGCCGCCATGTCTATCAGTACTTTCAGTGCTCTATCCAAGGGCAAACCGGCGCGCAGCAGCACTGCCAGTTCGCTGGTCATAGACAATATTTCCTGGCGGGTAGGCGGCTTGCCAGACAATGTGGCCGCAACTTCAGAGGAGTTTGAGGAGCCGGCATCAAGTTTGAGCAAGGTCAAACCCTGGGAGCGCAGCTGCCGGGACGCAAGGTCCAGGCCGCCAGCTTCCAGCGTCCCGTCACAGGGCTTTCCGTCGCGACCAATCGCTTTATAGCTAAATACTGGCATATTGAACCGTTACGCCGGAACCGGGCTGGCCGCTACTGCGGGCACCACCGTGTCGCTGGAAACAAGCGCCAACTCGCTCTGGTCCTGGGTGACACGCATAACCTCTTCCAGAGAAGTCACACCCTGCACCACCTTGCGCAAGCCATCTTCATAAAGTGTAATCATGCCCTGACGCCGTGCAGCGGCGTGCAACAGGGTGGCATCAGCACCGCTCATAATAACCCGGTGCATTTCGTCATCCAGGGCAAAGAGTTCGTGAATCGCCGCCCTGCCGGAATAACCGGTGTGCATGCATTCGTCACAGCCCTTCGCCTGGTACACCGTATTGCTATCCACGGTCATAAAAGGTCTCAGGCCGCACTGATCTATGTCTTCATCGGACAGCTCCACCGCTGTTTTACAGGTCTCACACAGCTTTCGAACAAGACGCTGCGCCAACACACCATTGACCGACGAAGTAATGAGGTAACGTTCCACACCCATGTCTTCGAGCCGGGTCACGGCACTGGCCGCCGTATTGGTGTGCAGCGTTGACAGCACCAGGTGTCCGGTAAGCGCCGACTGCACGCCAATTTGTGCTGTCTCGGTATCGCGCATCTCACCGATCATGATGATATCCGGGTCCTGTCGCAAAATTGAGCGCAAGGCGGCGGCAAACGTCAGGTCGATTTGCGCCTGCACCTGAATTTGATTGACCCCTTGAAGCTGATACTCCACTGGATCTTCAACAGTAATTATTTTCAGCGAGTCAGAATCCAGCGACGCCAAAGAAGCATAGAGGGTCGTGGTTTTACCTGAACCGGTAGGCCCGGTAACCAACAGTACGCCGTGAGGGCGGGCCAGCAGATCCTGGTAACGCGCCAAGGTGTCATCACTAAACCCCATGGATTTCAAACTGAGCCGTATGCTCTCGCGATCCAGCACTCGCATGACAATACTTTCACCGTGTACTGTAGGAATCGTGGAAACCCGCAGATCGATTTCATGACCTTTTACACGAGTCATGATACGGCCGTCCTGGGGCAGACGGCGCTCAGCAATATTCATCTGCGACAGCAGCTTGATACGCGAGGCAATGGCCGGAGCGAGATTTGCCGCCGGCGCATCCTGATGCTCCTGCAACACACCATCCACCCGGTAGCGTAAATGCAGACCGTCGTCGAAGGGTTCTATATGAATATCAGATGCGCCCACATCAACCGCACGGTGAATAATCTGGTTAACCAGGCGAATAACCGGGGCCTCGCTGGCGAGGTCTTTCAGGTGTTCAATAAAATCGTCATCACTCTGGCCACCAAATTGATCGGCGTCCAGGCTATCTTCTTCACCCACTTCCTGGGCCTGGGCATAGAGCTGCGTAGCGCGATTAACATCGCCTTCTATGCCAAGAACAACGCTGACCTGTTTATCGATTGCCATACTCAGCGCTTTAACCAGAAACTCATCCTGGGGCACGCAGGCGACAAATTTCACGGCAGTGTCAGTCATCGCTACAGGCACGACACCATTATTGATCAAAAAATCCTGTGCGATGCCCTCGACGACAATTGGAGATTCAGGATAATCGCCAGCGAGCATCAGGGGTATGTTCAATTGTTCGCCAAGAACGACCGCCACATCCTGCTCAGACACCAGCCCGAGTTTTACCAGGACCTGCCCAAACATGCCGCCCATTTCCGTCTGAGCCAGTAGAGTTCGCTCCACATCCCTTTCGGAGATCTTCCCCTGCTCTACTAATAGCTCGCCTATTTTCTTCATGGCAAAACACATACCCGGACAATTCAAGTCATGCGAGCAGCGTATTATTACTACCCGCGAATAGTGGCCATTGTAACACAGCAGTCCGGGCGTTCAGGTAGGTCCAGAAGGTGAAGATTTGTATAAAGCAGGGCGTCTATGTGAAGAAGTGTAAAGGACATCAGGCGACCTCGAACAGCCCAGCCGCGCCCATACCGCCACCAATGCACATGGTAACAACCACGTATTTTGCACCGCGTCGTTTACCCTCGATGAGAGAATGGCCGACCATTCGCGCACCGCTCATGCCAAAAGGGTGGCCAACGGAAATAGCGCCACCATTAACATTGAGCTTGTCATTGTCGATGCCCAGTTCATCGCGGCAGTACAATACCTGGCAGGCAAAAGCCTCGTTTAATTCCCACAAGCCGATATCGTCAATGCTCAGCCCGTGACGATTGAGCAATTTTGGAATAGCGAAAACCGGGCCAATACCCATCTCTTGCGCCGCACAACCGGCCACCGCAAGACCACGATAAATACCCAGCGGTGCCAAACCCCGCTGTTCCGCCATTTTGCCATCCATGACAACGCAGGCCGATGCCCCATCGGACAATTGCGAGGCGTTTCCTGCGGTTATGAATTTGCCTTCCTTCACAAAAGCGCCATCTTTGAATACCGGGTCAAGTGATTGCAGCCCTTCCAGCTTGGTTGAAGCGCGGTTACCTTCATCCTTGGCAAGCGTGACCTCTTCGTAGCTTGTTTCCTTGGTTTCCCTATTGAAAACGGCCTTCACCGATGCCATAGGGACTATTTCATCGTCAAAAGCACCCGCTTCTTGAGCGGCTGCCGTGCGCATCTGGCTCTGGAATGAATACTCATCTTGAGCATCTCTGGATATCCCATATTTTTCAGCCACCAACTCCGCCGTCTCAATCATCTGGATATAGGCTTTTGGCGATGCCTCCAATACCGTTTTCGACACAGCTCGATAACTGTTTTTATGTTTATTCTGAACCAGGGATATAGATTCAACCCCGCCGGCTACCGCCACATCATATTCGTTACACATAATGGACTTGGCGGCAGTGGCGATACTCATAAGGCCTGAAGAGCACTGTCTATCCATGGTCATACCGGAGGTGGTATCAGGCAGGCCACCGGCCACAGCACACAAACGGCCAAGATTATAAGCCTGGGTACCCTGCTGGGCGGCAGCGCCCATCAACACATCATCCACCATAGCCGGGTCTATTCCCGCTCGCTCCACGGCGGCGCGCACAACATGGCCGCCCATAGCCGGCGCTTCAGTATCATTAAAGGCTCCCCGGAAAGCTTTACCGATAGGCGTTCTTGCGGTACTGACTATTACTGCTTCTCTCATTTTAACGACCTCTGTTCACAATTTTGTTGTTTAACACGAAACCTTATGCGTGCTGGCTGGAACAGGAAACAATTTCCCCTGTCATATAACTGGAGTAGTCGGAAGCCAGGAACATCATAACGTTGGCCACCTCCCACACTTCAGCTGCGCGCCCAAAAGCCTCCTTGGAGGCAAGTTCTTCCAGCAGTTCCATCGGCGTGGTTTTTTTCAGAAATTCATGAAAAGCGATAGAGGGTGACACAGCGTTTATACGCACACCATGATCCGCCGCCTCAAGCGCAGAACAACGTGTCAGCGCCATGACCCCGGCCTTGGCCGCAGCATAGTGGCACTGCTCTTTTTGCGCGCGCCAACCCAGCACAGAGGCATTGTTCACAATAACCCCGGCACCGCGCGGCTGCATTTTTTTGAGCATGGCCCGTGTCATACGCATGGTACCGGTAAGCGTCACGTCCAGTACCCGGGACCACTCATCGTCTTCCATATCGACCAGTAGTTTAGTGCCGCCCAGCCCTGCATTGTTTATCAGAACATCAACGCCGCCCATCAGGGACTCAGCCTCATCGATCAAAGCCTGAACGTCATCCTCAATCGTAACATTCGCCAGACGGCCATAAACCGTATCCAGCCCGGTTTCAGATTTCAGCGTTTCAATCGCTTTCGCCAATCGGCCCTCGTGCACATCACTGATCATTACGGCCCGAGCACCCTCCTGGGCCGCACGTGTCGCTGCGGCAAACCCGATACCGGCTCCCGCGGCAGCCGTAATGAGCACCGACCTGCCCTCCAGCAGATTGCGGCCTTTTACATAGGGTGGTGGTTCTTTAAGGGCCATAGTGTCTACTCCTGTTAGTTCTTTCCGCGGGGTTCGCGGGGCATACCGAGCGCTCGCTCGGCGATGATGTTTCGTTGAATCTGGTTCGTTCCGCCGTAAATAGTGTCCGAGCGGGTAAAGAGGTACATGGACTGCAAGCGATTGAGCTCATAGGGTTTGCCATCGAGAATTTCACTTTCAGGACCCAGCACATCCATAGCGAGCTTGCCCAGGTTGCGATGCCAGGTTGCCCAGTACAACTTGTAGATCATGGCTTCTTTTTGCAAACTGCCATCACCGCCACCAGAAAGCATGCGCATGCTATTGGCGCGCATAATTCTCAGACCCACATGGGCATCGGCTATTCTCTGGCGAATAGCGGGATCGCGGGCCGCGCCATTGGCTTTGGCCGCACGGATAATGTCGTTGAATTCATTCTGGAATAACATCTGCTGACCCAGGGTCGACACACCGCGCTCAAAGCCCAGTAAGCCCATAGCAACTTTCCAGCCATCTCCCGGCGCTCCGACGATATCATCTGCACCACAGACCGCCTGGTCAAAAAACACTTCATTGAATTCGCTGGTGCCCGTTAGCTGGGGAATGGGCCTGACATCAATACCGGGCTGATCCATGGCCACCAGGAAAAAGCCAAGGCCTTTTTGACCCACCGATTGCGGATCGGTACGAGCGATCACAAAACAGTACTGCGACTCGTGAGCCAGGGAGGTCCAGACTTTCTGACCGGTAATTTCCCACTGACCTGCATCTTCATCAAAATGCGCTTTGGTTTTCACGTTGGCCAGATCTGATCCGGCACTGGGTTCAGAATAACCCTGACACCAAAGCTCGGCGCCACTGACGATACCCGGCAAAAATCGCTGTTTTTGTTCTTCAGAGCCGAATGCAATCAGCGTCGGCCCCGTTAAACCCTCGCCAATATGACCCATCCGCCCAGGTCCACCAGCGCGGGCATACTCTTCATTGAAAATAACCTGCTGCTCTACCGATGCACCCCGACCACCATATTGTTCGGGCCAACCCACGCACGTCCAGCCCCCTTCGGCGAGCTTGCGCTCCCAGGCTTTGCGCTCCTCGACAAACATGTGTTCATCGCCGGGGCCACCGCGGCCTCTGGTTTTTTCAAACTCGCCGCAAAGATTGTCTTTCAGCCACGCTGCAATTTCCTCGCGGAAACATTCGTCTTCTGCGCTAAAACTTAACTTCATGCGGCGCTCTCCTGCTCATCGAGCAACCGAGCAGCTAACCGCTCGCGATGATAGGCACCATTGCCAAGAAACGTCTCCGTTGATTTGGCGCGTTTAAAATACAGCTGAATATCATATTCTTCGGTAAAACCCACGCCACCATGTAACTGAAGACCGGTTCCGGCATTGAAAAAGTAAGCGTCGCTACACCAGGCCTTGGCAACGCTTGCCGCTTCCGCCAATTCTTCGCCCAGCGCTCCGCCGGACATAGCCTCATCGGCGATACAGGCAGCGTAGTAAATTGCCGATCTACCGGCCTCTACTTTCACCATCATATCGGCAGCTTTATGTTTTACCGCCTGGTAAGAAGCGATCACACGACCAAACTGAACACGTTCCTGCAGAAAATCGACGGTGCTGTCCAGCACACGTTGCGACCCACCTACCTGATCTGCGGCGATCGCTATCGTCGCCAGATCAATAATTTTTTCAAGTGCCGGCCAGGCCCGCCCGGTTTCACCCATCAATGCCTCGGCTTCAACAGAGACGTTATCAAAAGTCAGCTGCGCCTGTTTTCGTGTCTGGTCCATTGTTGGCAGCCATTCCCGGCTGATACCTGCTGTATCGGCGCGAAGCACAAATAGTGTGATGCCCTCTTGACCTCGCGTGCCCGGGAGTCGCGCTGCGACTATTAACAACTGTGCGGTGTGCCCATCAACAACATAGCGATAACTGCCGTTTAATCGAAAACCCTCGCCCACAGGTTCGCAAACCACATCGACGGTATCGGCATCCCAGCGGCCGCTAGCGCCGGTATAGGCCAAGGTAGCGGTTTGTCCCGCTGTAATCAGGGGCAGGTAATGGGATTTTTGCGCCTCATTACCGGCAACCAAAAGCGCATTCACGCCCAGGCAAACGCTGGAGTAAAATGGCGCGCACAGTAAATGACTGCCCATTTGCTCCAGCATGGCCACAAGCTCAACATAGCCCAAGCCCATGCCGCCATATTCTTCGGGTATATGAATTGCCTGCCAGAACATTTCTTCGCAGATCCGGTTCCACAAATCTGGCGAATAGCCCGACTCGGTGGCCATTGCGGCGCGAACCGCCTCACTGGTCGACACTTCTGCCAAAAATGCCGCCGCAGTATCGCGGATCATTTCCTGTTCTTCTGTAAATTTGAATTCCATAACTGAAGCCCTTTTTACCTGTCAGGTCCCGTATACCTTCTGCGCAGGAACTTCCTTGCCCAATAATTCTTCTATGGCGTTTTTGACTTCAGCCGGTTCCCAGCGGGCCCCTTTATCAACACCCTCGGTAGAGCGCCAACCATCGGCAATGGAGATTTTGCCTCCTTCCGCCTCAAACACTCGCCCGGTAACCTGGGCAGATTCTGCAGCTGCTAACCACGCCACTAAAGAAGACACGTTTTCAGGTGCCCAGTAATCGAAGCTGTCATCTTCGGGCTTTGCCATTCGCTCGGCCATTTCCGCCACAGCCGTAGTCATGCCCGTTCTGGCCGCCGGAGTGATCGCATTGGCGGTAATACCGTAGCGGCCCAGCTCTGCTGCCTGGTTCAGGGTAAGCGCGGCTATACCGGCTTTAGCGGCCGCATAGTTTGACTGCCCCACAGAACCCTGTAGGCCGGCGCCGGAACTGGTATTGATAATTCGAGCATCTACTTCGGCGCCCTCTTTTGAACGTCCTCGCCAATAGTGCACGGCATGGGAGCTAATGCAGAAATGCCCTTTTAGATGCACTGCCATAATGGCGTCCCAATCGGCCTCGGTCATGGATGCAAACATGCGGTCACGATTGATTCCGGCGTTGTTTACAACTGCATGCAAATCACCGAACTCTTCCAACGCCTGTTTTACCGCATTCAGGCTATCGTCATAATTGGTAATATCACTGGTATTGACCGCCGCCTTGCCGCCCGAAGCAGTAATTTTAGCGACAACACTTTTAGCGGCCTCTTCATTGATATCGTTGACGATGACACTGGCACCCTCACTGGCCAGCACTGCGGCGTGTGCCGCGCCTAAACCACCACCGGCACCGGTGACAATCACAACTCTTCCTTCACATATTCCACTCATTTTTTGTTCCTCTTAACTCTGTACTGATGTGCTGGCCTACTGAACTGCGCCAGTGATTACAAACGTTCGATAATAGTGACGTTGGCCTGACCGCCACCTTCACACATGGTCTGCAGCCCGTACTTGCCGCCGGTTCGCTCCAGTTCATGCAGTAAGGTGGTCATCAATTTGGTACCCGTAGCACCCAATGGGTGACCCAATGCTATAGCACCACCATTCACATTGGTTTTCTCAATGGGATATCCGGTTTCTTTCAACCAGGCCATGGGAACCGATGCAAATGCCTCGTTGATTTCTACCAGGTCTATATCTTCCAGCTTCATACCGGATCTTTTTAGCGCATAGGCGGTGGCGGGAATCGGCGCCGTCAGCATCCAAATGGGATCAGCCGCTCGCACACTCATGTGGGCAATACGCGCACGCGGCGTCAGCTGATAACGCTTGAGAGCTTCCTCGGAGACTATCAACATCGCCGAAGATGCGTCACAGGTCTGGCTGGAAACCGCGGCAGTAATGGTGCCGCCTTCTTGCAGCGGCAACAGCTCCGCCATTTTTTCCAACGAAGAGTTGCGAGGGGTCTCATCCATTTCGACACCGTTCAAAGCGGCTATCTCGCGCGTAAAACGACCCTCTGCAATCGCCTTTAGAGCACGAGTATGTGACTCAAGAGAAAAGACCTCCATCTCTTCCCGAGAAATATTCCATTTATCGGCGATCATTTGAGCCGAGTTAAATTGCGATACCGGTACATCACCGTAGCGCGCTACCCAGCCCTGACTGCCCGAGAAGGGATCTGAAAAACCCATGGGCACGGCCGCCAACATCGCCGAGGAAATCGGGATTTGCGTCATCGTCTGTACACCACCGGCAATGACCACATCGTTGACACCGGCCATAATAGCCTGGGCCGCAAAGTGCACAGCCTGCTGCGACGAACCGCATTGGCGATCTATCGTGGTGCCCGGCACCTCCTCCGATAATCCCGCAGCCAACCAGGAGGAACGCGCAATATCTCCCGCCAAGGGGCCAATGGTGTCGACACAACCAAACATGACATCATCGTATTCGTTGTCCGGAATGTTATTTCGCTCTACCAGGGTTTTTAAAACATGTGCACCCAGGTCGGCCCCGTGGACATCGGCCAAGCCGCCTTTGCGTCGCCCGGTGGGTGAACGCACTGCATCTACAATATAGGCATCTGCCATTTTTTTACTCTCCATGATTCAATTTGTTACGCAAACGTGGCGCCTGCACCCAGTGGTGCATCGGCTGAAAATATTGCATTGCCCACGCGGGTCTTGTGATATGCAGCATCGCCCCAGGTATTACTGAGCGCCCAGGCCTTTTTCATAAAGATGTGAAGATCAACCTCCCAGGTGTATCCCATGGCCCCGTGCACCTGCACACAATTTTTCGCCGCCAAATTGCCCGCTTCACAGGCCACCAGTTTGGCGTGGGAGACATTATCGGAGGCCGAGCCAGAATCGTGACTGATTGCATAAGCCGCGCGATGAACCGGGGCCTTGGCATATTCAAGCTTAACCGCTATGTTCGACATCAGGTGTTTCACCGCCTGAAAAGAGCCTATGGGTTTGCCAAACTGCTTGCGATCGCTGGTGTAAGCGACAGACAAATCTATCATTCGCTGAGTCAGGCCAAGTGCTTGAGCCGCACAGCCCAAAGCCCCCCGATTTAAGGCCGCACCGATTATTTTTTTAGCATCCGCTCCGCTCGCAACACTCTGGGCATCGCCGGTAATGTCTGCGGCATACAACCTGCGCGAGGGATCAATCGATTCGTTGTGCCGCAGTGAAACGTTGTCGCCGGTAACGGCAAAAAGCTCGGTACCTTTTTGCAGCAACAATAAATCTGCGATATGCGCGTCTTCTACTAACAGGTTCTGTTCCAGACCAACAACGACCTTGGCCTCTCCAGCGGCTATTTTAGGCAGCCAGGTACTCGCCAGTTCTCCGCCGATATCTTTAAGCATGGGCACCGCCACCAGCACGGTGTGCACCAGAGGCTCGGGAAGGGCAACATACCCGCACTCCTGAGCCAATAGAACAAAATCCAGCTCACTCATACCCAGGCCACCAAACTCCTCGGGAACCGTCATACCCACCAAACCCAATTCCGTCAGTTGCTGCCAGAGAGCAGATTCCCGCCCAGAGTCTGTTTCCCAACTCGCCCTGATACGCTCGGGGGTTACTTCATTCACCAGGAAATCGCGAACCGACTCCTGAAATAACAATTGATCTTCGCTAAATGTAAAGTCCATGGTCTACCTCGGCATTCCCAGCATTCTTTCGGCAATAATGTTGCGCTGAATCTCATTCGTCCCGGCGTAAATAGGACCCGACTGTGCAAACAGCCAACCGTCCAGCCATGATCCAACCCCCTGTGCGTCGGGCGCATGAGGCAGCAACTCTGCTCGCGCTCCCAGAATACTCATCGCTGTGGCATGCATGTTTTGGTCAAGCTCGGACCAGAATATTTTATTGGTTGATGATTCAGCGCCTATCTTGCCACCCTGGGTAAGACGACACGCCGTCTGGTACGTTGTCAGGCAGTAACTCTCGGCATCCATGTAGGCCCGCAGAACTGCTTCCTTGACCGCGGGGTCACGTTCGGCCGACTCTTTGTTGTCGTTGTAAAGTTCTACCAGACGCCGAGCTGTTTCCTGGAAGCGCGCCGGAGAGCGCAGCATCAAACCGCGTTCAAACCCGGCGGTGGACATCGCCACACTCCAGCCAGCACCTTCATCGCCCAGACGGTTTTCAACCGCTACCTTAACGTCGTCAAAAAATATCTCGGCGAAACCCGGCAGGCCATCAAGCTGTGGAATGGGCCGCACCGTTATGCCCGGTGAGTCCAGAGGCACCAGAATAAACGTCAGCCCGCGGTGACGTTCAGATTCGGGATCTGTGCGAAACATGCAGAAACACCAGTCGGCCCAAACCGCACGGGTAGACCAGGTTTTCTGACCATTAATGACATAGTGATCGCCCTCCAATACCGCCGTAGAACGAATGGCCGCCATATCAGAACCTGCGTTAGGCTCGGACCAACCCTGGGCCCATACTTCTTCTCCATTTGCCATTTTGGGCAAAATGCGCGCTTTCTGTTCTTCCGTGCCATATTCCATAAGGGTTGGGCCCAAAAGGAATATACCGTTTTGGTTCACACGCAAAGGAGCTCCCGCTTTATAGTACTCCTCCTCAAAAATCAGCCATTCGATCAGGTCACAGGCTCGACCGCCCAGTGCCTCGGGCCAGGTCACCATGCCCCAACGGCCTTTATTGAGCGTCGCCTCCCATTCACGGTGCTGGGCAAAACCCTCGGCGGTGTCGAAACTTTGCAGTGCTTGCCTGGGCACATTTGCCGCCAGCCAGTCGCGCACTTCAAGGCGAAATGCCTGCTGTTCTTCGGTATAAGATAAATCCATTGTTAATTCCTGCTAATCAAACTTTGCGTCGCGCTTATTCACAAAGGCGTCACGGGTCTCCTGAGAATCACCCATGGTATAGGCCTCCAGCGTAAAACCTTGCTCCCAGCGGTATTTGTCTTCGAGGTTGCCATCTTCAATTCCGGTTAGGGCTTCTTTGGCAAGCTTGACCATGGCGGGTGATTTTGCAGCGATTTTACCGGCGATGTCTCTGGCGGTGGGCAGCAGTTCTTCCTTTGCGACTACCCGCTCTATGGCACCCAGGCGGTACGCCTCCTGCGCGTCAATAAACTCACCGGTGAAATACATATAGCGAACTTTTTGCACCGGGAACATACGCTGCAGATGTGCACCCCCACCCATCGCTCCCCGATCAATCTCAGGTACACCAAAGCGGGTACACTCGGAGGCAATTATGATGTCGGCTGCGCCCGCCATGCCGATACCCCCGCCCAGTACAAAACTGTGCAGCGCTATGATGACGGGTTTGGGATTGCGATGAATGGCACGAAAAGTCTCGTAGTTGCCTTTATTCACATCGACAATCTTATTGGGTTCGCTGGCCAACTCCTTGATATCTACGCCCGCGCAAAATCCTTTGCCCGCTGCGGCTATGATGATAACCCTGACCTCATCATCAGCGCCCAGTGCATCCAGCTCGCGCGCAATGGCAAACCAGCCAGCACTATCAAAGGCATTGACCGGTGGATGGTCGAGAATCATCTCGGCAATTCCGTCATTAATACTTGTCTTAAAGGGTAGTGACATCGGTATTTCCTCGTCGCTATTTGCAACTATTTATTTGTAACGGTTCCCAGCTAGGCGATATTGGCCCGCGCTGCCAACAAAACAAGACGCTCCTGCGCCTCGGTAACAATGGCGTTGATCAGATCTTCACAGCTCATCAGTTGGTCAATCACACCCGCGACCTGGCCACTGGGCAATACACCCAATGCCGGCTCACCGTCGACCATGGCTTTTTGAATAATCATCGGCGCGTTGGCCGACATGATGGCCTGGGCGGCTGTCATGTCATCGTCGCGGCTCATCGCCACCGCAGATTTCAGTAATCCGGGGATACTGGCACCGGTATGTTTGCGAAACGCCAGGCCATTGCGCAGGGCAATGAATAATTTTTTGAGCCCACTGGAGCGCTCCAGTTCAGCCAGCAATTCATTCGTAATCATGCGCTGAGGTAGCCCGTCCATCGCCCGCGACACAATGATTTCTCCAGGGTTTTTGCAATCGAGATAGCGCTGCAGGGTTTCCCGGGGTACCGGACTTTCTTCGGTCATTAAAAAACGCGTACCCATGGCGATACCCTCAGCACCCCATGACAACGCTGCAAGCAAACCCCTGCCATCCTTAAAACCACCGGCGGCGACCACTGGCACTTTGTCGCCCACGGCATCAACAACCTGTGGAATCAATAAGGTGGTAGGAATCGCGCCTGTGTGGCCTCCCCCTTCCCCTCCCTGTACTGTTACGACATCCGCACCCAGCTCTACTGCCTTTATCGCATGTTTGGGCAAGCCGACAGTCGGCATACAAATCACACCGGCATCTTTCAACTTGCGGATAAATTCCGGGCCCGGAGAGCGCGAATAACTTACTGCTGTGACGCCGTGACGAACCACCATGTCGACAATGTCAGCCGCATTGGGTTGGTACATATGAAAATTCACACCAAAGGGTTTGTCGGTAAGCTCCTTCACCCGCAGTATGTCGCGCTCCATCTCCTGGGGCGGAATTGTCGCTCCCGCCAGAAAACCAAAAGCACCGGCATTACAACTGCCAGCGACCAACCTCGGATCTGCAACCCAACCCATCGCCGTTTGAACGATGGGGTATTGGCATCCCAGCAGGGAAGTTAAACGTGTCTCAAGCATGAGTAGAACCTTTCGCTTAGCTGCGATCGCCTGCAGGGTTGTCTTTAATCTGGTGAGCGCGCTGATTGTGCGGATCCATCGCGGCGATTATGTGCAATTGTTCCCGAGTCGGCGCAGCGGTTGTCGGCACTGCATCGGGCACATGAATCTCGTAACCGGTGTTTTCCTGCACCTGTTCGGCAGTAATACCCGGGTGCAGTGATACCAGGCGAATCTGGTGATCGGGCCCACCAAAATCCATGACACACAAATCAGTGATCACCAGACGGATGTTGATGTCTTCCAGGGAGTGACCCTTTGGCAGACGCGCCGGGTTGTAACCAATCGAAGATACAAAATCGCACTCCCCTTCCATAAACACACGGGTGTTATGGCTGGGCACAAAAAAACTGTTGGGGTGAGAAATAGAGTTGCCGGGGAAACCACGCGCGCCCAGCATCATCACCTTGGGTTGTTCGTAAGTGCCGCCCAGTGCCGAGGTATTGGACTGCCCATACTTGTCGATCTGGGTTGGCCCCAACATGGCGTGGCGCTGGCCACTCCATACGTTATCAAAAATACGCGAGAAACCCATCCAGGTTTCATTGCGCTGCACAAAGTCATCACCGCGCTTGCCAATCGGATTGGGCTCACTGAGCAGAAATGCCTCGGAGTCGGTCATCATCAGATCGGTATTGGTGGTTTTCATGGCCAGGCTTGCTGCCAGGCGGGGGATTACCCCAATGCCGGTGCCCAGCACTTCACCGTCATAGCGAAACGCTTCCGATGCCGCCACAATACACAGTTCGGCCAAAGTATAATCTGTTGCTGGAGTTGTCATAGCTCTAGTCTCTCCTGGCCAATTAGTAAGTGGGTAATTCAATGGAGCGGATGGCGTCAAGCCCACCCACATTGTTCTGATACTCTTCTTCGGTGCTGCCAAGGAAAGAATCGATGTATCCCTGGAAGCCGCCTTCTGCTTTTGCAGAGCCGGTATAAGCCTTCAAGTGCGGCACATCAAAGCCGTACATGGGACTACACGATGAAGGGTGCGCACCGCCGGGAATATGCACAACGCCGCTGGTTGCAGAACGTTCCCAATGCACCAGCCTGGCCTGAACAGGATCGTTAAAGAAATTGCTTTCAACCATTTCATCACAGGAGACAAAGGTCATATCAGCCGCACGGGCAAACCAATCATCCATATAGAAATCCGGGCCGGCGATCTGGCAAACACCGCGCGTGTCTGCACGATCGGCATGAATCAGTGATGCATCCAGCTTCAGCGCCGGCATGGCAACCCACTCTTTTTCATCGTAAGGACTGTCGATCACTTTGATGTCAGGGTTTTTTGTGATGATGTCGGTGCCAAGACCCACTTCGGTGGGAATAAAGGGCAGGCCCCAGGCCGCCGCTCGCAGCCCCAGTAACATCATGCCCTCGTCGATTTCCATTACGTCTATGGCACCGCTTTGACGGGCCTGACGGAAATAAGGTTCCAGCGGAATAAAATCCAGCGATACAAAGGCGAACACCACTTTACGCACTTTCCCCGCAGCGCAAAGCATGCCTATGTCGGCACCGCCATAGGCCACCACAGTCAGATCTTTTAGATCCGAACGCAGAATCTCACGGATCAATGCCATAGGCTTGCGCCGAGGGCCCCAACCACCTATGCCGATGGTCATGCCATCTTCCAATTGCGACACAACTTGAGTTGCGCTCATTTGCTTGTCCATCAGGACTCTCTCCTTTTGATAATCTATTTGACGTGGCTACGAAACAATTCTGGCCATGCGGTAATCGTGTTTTACGAAATTGACGCCAAGCGTACTCTCGGTGCGGCGCACTCCGGGAATCACATTGATTTTCTGGTGTAAAAACTCGCCCAGATGTTCAGTGCTGCGCACCATGGTTATGGCCAAAATATCAAAGCGCCCCATCATGACACCGACAAAGCCTAACTCCGACATATCAGCCAGCGTCCTGGCAACAGATTGGGTCTGGCTGCTGCGCTCCACTTCTATCCAAATGTAGGCCAGCGCACCATCGCTGAAGCGATCGATATTGGTGACCGCTGTAATTCGAATCAACCGCTCTTCTTCCATCCGTTTGATACGGGCACGCACCGTACCCTCGGTTACACCCAGTTCATTGGCGATATGCCTGTTGCTGGTACGCGCATCACGCGACAACCACTTAACAATGGCCTCATCAATATCATCCAGCTTTCGCCTAGTCATGGAATGGCACCCAATCCGGCTGATTCTTCAGCACATCAACGGCCAAGGCCGGTGTCAGGCGACGCACGCCCGGCATATTGGCCAGACGAACAGACAACAACGCAGCCAGGGCCTCCTGATCTTCGGCCACTACCAATATTTCAATATCGTGGGTTCCGACAACCACATTGACGGAAAACACCTCTGGAATTTTCGCCAAATCCCTGGCCACCTCCACAGGGGAACGGTTTTCAACCTGCACACCAATGGCGAGAAGCATTTCGTATCCGGCCGCTTCAATATCGGTGACGGCCACCACCCGCATGGTGTTGGATTCCTCCAGCCTTTTAACACGGGCTCGCACAGTGGTTTCCGTAAGACCCAACTCCCGAGCAATGGCTCGATAGGGCAAGCGACCATCCGCTCGCAGCAACTCAATGATGGCATTGTCGACCTCATCAAGTTCGATCATAGCCGTGGTAGTTTGCGCTGATTCAGGCATATTCATCATCAAGAAACCTCGGCCGCTATCCGGTCGCGCAGCTCGCCTTTTAACACTTTGCCACCTGCGTTCATCGGCAGTTCGTCAACAAAACGAGCGAATCTGGGAACCTTATAATTCGCCATATTGTCTCTGGACCAGGCAATCACGCCAGCCTCGGTGAGGCCTGAATCCGCAGTGGGCACAATAAATGCCAGAGCCACCTCTCCCATACGTTCATCCGGCACACCGATAACCGCCGCTCTTTCAACCCCAGGCATATCGCAGAGGCTGTTCTCTATTTCAGCGGGATAACAGTTAAAACCCCCAACAATAAACATATCTTTGATACGGTCGGTAATGCGGATGTAACCAGCGTCGTCCATCACTCCGATATCACCGGTTTTCAGCCAGCCATCGGGCGTGATCGTATTAGCCGTCTCCTCGGCGTTATCCAGATAGGACTGCATAACATTGAAACCACGGCACCAAATTTCTCCTTCACTGCCCGCAGGCACAGTTTTACCGGCGGCATCAACACATTTCATCTCAACACCTGCCATTGCCCTACCCGAAGAATGAGAGATACGTTCCGCGCTATCCTGGGGACGGCAAATGGAAACCACACCACAGGTCTCGGTTAGGCCATAGGCGGTAACCACGGTTTGAAAGCCAAGGTCATCGCGCATTCGCTCCACCAAAGATACTGGAACTGGCGCCGCCCCCGTGACCGCCAAACGCAAACTCGACAGATCATATTCATGTCGACGCGGGTGGGATAACAGGGATTGATAAATCGTGGGTGGGCCGGGAATCATGGAAATTTTGTCAGCTTCTATCTGCGCCAATACATCATCCAGCGCAAAGCTCAACACCGGCAGAATTTTCGCCCCGCAAAGGATCGCCGCAAGCCAACCGGCCTTATAACCAAAAGAGTGGAAAAATGGGTTAATTATCAAATAGTTATCGTCAGACCGCAGCCCAACTGTTGAGCTCCACGTTTCAAATACTCGAATATTTTGGCCGTGGGAGGTAACCACGCCCTTGGGGTTGCCCGTGGTACCGGAAGTAAAAAGAATGTCCAGGGTATCATCCACAGAAAGCGCATTGGCACGCTCTTCAACTTCGCGCTGTGTAACGTGCCCCCCAGCGAGCAAAAAATCTTCCCAAAGGGTCTGATCGCCGGCCTTCCCCGACAGCAAAACGGTTTGCTCAAGCTGGGGAAGTTCCTGCCCCTTAAGCAAATCCGGGTAATGCACACCCAGGAAATCACCCACTGTGAATAGCAGCTTCGCACCACTGGCATTCAGCACGTAGGCAGCCTCGGAACCCTTCATTCTGGTATTCAATGGCACCAGCACGCCACCAATTGTCTGCGCGCCAATCGCCGCAACAATCCATTGGTAGATATTGGGTGCCCAAATGGCGAAGCGGTCGCCTTTTTTCATCCCTGCGGCGACAAAAGCCCTGGCCGCCTCTATTCTGGCGGCATCCAGATCGCGATACGTCAGCTCTACAGCACCATCCTTGATGGCAATCTGGCTGCCATATGCGTCCGCGGCCTGCTGGACCACCTGGGGCAAAGTACGAGCGATATAGGAATTTTCGGACATGGCTGACGCGAAAGATCGCATTCCAGGCTAGAAACGGACCGCCATAATAGGTAGCGAGAGGGCTTTTTACAACTGTAATTCGTATTTATTTATTAAATATTCTACGAATAGTGCAAATAATTATAAAAACAGATTCTTTAAGATGCCCACGCCTGGAAGCCCAGGCTACGAGCCGGTCAGTGCCCAGGCATCTGAGTCGCCAAAATGCTGAACCTGATTTTCCTGTTGAAGCTTGATCAGGTGTGCCAGCAGCGAGAGTTTCGCCATTTTGTGAAGCGAAACGTCAACGTCGTCATAGACCGCCTTCACCAAATCATCCATTGAAGCCTGCGTTAAGGCTCTGAGGCCCGCGACAACCTTGGCCTCCCGCTTGAGACGATGATTCACCAACCATTCAACCACCGCCTTGGAGTCTTCCATCACTTCACCATGCCCTGGCGCGATGTATTTGAGCGGATAGTCCAACAGCAATTGCAGGGACTCGATGTAAGCCTTCATATCGCCACTGGGAGGTACGATTACCACGGTTGAGCCGTTCATGATGTGGTCGCCGGCAAACAGCATTTGCTCTTCTTCAAGGAAAAAACAAAAGTGGTTACTGACATGACCGGGAGTATGGACAGCCCGCAGCGTAAACTCTTCGGTTTTCAGGACATCGTCGTGAA
The DNA here is from genome assembly GCA_036961345.1 of Halioglobus sp. Taxonomy (GTDB): domain Bacteria; phylum Pseudomonadota; class Gammaproteobacteria; order Pseudomonadales; family Halieaceae; genus JBALVT01. Next base: position 241 of record JBALVT010000041.1, on the reverse strand, counting down.
GAACGTCTTTGGCCGGTTTGAATGTTTCGTCCTGAAACATATCATCGGCCGGCGAAGCGCCAATAACTTCAGCACCTGTCGCCTCGGCAACAGCCTGCCAGGCAGGAGAATGATCGGGGTGAGTGTGCGTGCAAACTATCCAGCGAATTTTTCCATCGCCCGCCTTTAAAATAGCCTCGATATGCTCGGGAATAGCAGGCCCGGGGTCCAGTACAGCAATTTCCTCATTGCCCAGCAAATA